>NZ_AGVX02000698.1 GCF_000239155.1 Actinoalloteichus spitiensis RMV-1378 | reverse complement strand
CGGTGCCGGGTGGAAGGCGCCGGTTCGGGGCCGGTTCGGGACAGGGAGGCCCGGGCGGCGGGGGGTGGCGACTGCCGCTCGGCTTCCGGCGCCGGGAGGACGCCGCCCGCGTGCTCCTGGGCGGGGTCGGCGACCTCGGAGGTGGCCGACCCCGGAAACCGTGTGCTCAACCCGAGGTCCTCGGGAGCCGGCGGTGCCAGGTGCGGTCGCTGACCGTCTCGCCGTCGGCGACGGCGGTGACCCGGCTCTCCAGGACGAACTCCTCCGCCGTGGCCCGCAGCTCCGACCGGGTGTCGACCTGGACGTCCCAGCCCTCCCGCCGCAACCGGATGGTCCACGTCGAGGTGGCGGAGGCCGACAGGGGGTCGTCCGCCCGGATGCGGTAGGTCTCCAGGGCGCTCTCCGAGTACTCCATCCCGTCGGGGAACGTCCGCGAACCTCCGTAGTTGGGGTCCACCTGGAGGGTCCACTCCCCGGTGGCGACGTCGTGGCGGACGATGCGCTCCGGTCGGTCCGGGGTGGAGCCGGACCGCACGGGCAGCGGTGGGGCCTGCTCCGGCTCCTCGAACTCGATCGGGTCGGCCCCCGCGTCGGCGGCCGGGTCCCGCACCGGCAGCAGCAGCGCGCTGTCCTGGGCGCGCACCCGGAGCACCGGGCTGGTGGGCTGGGGCCACACCCACGGCCAGTACGCGGTGGACACCGCGACCCGCAGGCGGTGCTCGGCGGGGACGGCGTACCCGGTGGCGGTCAGCTCGATCTCCACGTCCTCCTTGGTCCCGGGGCGCCAGGGCACCGCCCGGTCCCGGCCGTCCCGGCTCGCCAGGTTCAGCACGCCCCGGCTGATCAGGGTGGAGGACCCGTCGGGGGCGACGTCGCAGAGCCGGACGATGACGTTGGCCCGGGTGACGTCGCAGTCCATGCGGAGCCGCACCCGGGCCCGCCCGAGGATCTCCAGCCGCTCGGTCAGGGGGGCCGAGTCGAAACAGGTCGACCGCCCGTCCTCCTCCCGCTGGTCGGGGGGCAGGTCGGTGGCGTTGCCGAACGGGAAGTAGCGGCCGGCGTCCACCCCGGTGTGCTGCGGGCTGGAGATGACCACCCGTCCGTCGCCCATGGTGGCCGGTCCCCGCAGGTCCCCGGCGAAGGGGCGGGTCTGCCAGCTCACCGAGGGGGAGGGCCAGCTCGGGTCGCCGACCCACCGGCCCGGCCGCTCCGGGTAACTGGTCCGCGGCGGGACGGGCTCCTGCATCCAGGTGCGCAGCGGCGGCGTGTCCATCACGCCGTTGTCCTCGCCCTTGAGCCAGTGGTCCCACCACCGCAGGGTCTCCTGGAGGAACCCGATGGCGGGGCCCGGCGGCAGTTCGATGTCCGGGTAGCGGTGCGCCCAGGGGCCGATGATGCCGCGCACGGGGGCGTCGAGGTGTTCGACGAGGCGGAGCACCGTATCGCGGTAGGGGTCCGCCCAGCCGCCGACGGCGAGGACGGCGGCGTCGATGGCCGAGTAGTCCTCGCACACGCTGCCGTGCCGCCAGTAGTCGTCCCGCTGCTGGTGGGCCAGCCAGGTGTGGAGGAACGGCTCCAGCGCGTCGAGCCGTTCCCGCCACATCGGCAGCCACCGGTCCCCGACGGCGGCCGGGTCCGGCGGGCGGGAGGTGAAGGCCAACATCGTGCCCGCCCACGCCAGCATGTCGATGCCGAGCACCGCGCCGCCGATGTAGTGCACGTCGTTGTCGTAGCGGTCGTCGGTGGAGCAGACGGTCACGACGGCCTTGAGCGGTTCGGGACGCAGCGCCGCCACCTGGAGGGAGTTGAAGCCACCCCAGGAGATGCCGAACATGCCGACCCGACCGGTCGACCAGGGCTGCTCGGCCAGCCAGTGGACGACGTCGACGCCGTCGGCGAGTTCCTGTTCGGAGTACTCGTCCCGCATCACGCCCTCGGAGTTGCCGCTGCCCCGCAGGTCGACCCGCACCGAGGCGTAACCGTGACCGGCGTACCACGGGTGGCGCTGGGCGTCCCGGGGAGCGGTCCAGTCCCCCTTGCGGTAGGGCAGGTACTCCAGCAGCGCCGGAACCGGCCGGTCGACCGCGTCGACGGGACGCCAGACGCGGGCGTGCAACCGCGTGCCGTCCCGCATCGGGATCCAGGTGTCCTCGACCTCGACGTCACGGGCGAACTTCTCGCGGTATCTCACCGGTCCTCCTTGCCGACCTCCCGCCACCGCCGGATTCGGTGGCCTGCCCCTAGTTCTTCCCACACCGACCCATCGGCCGCGTCATCGGCCCACTGGACGGGTGGTCCGTCCCGGTCCCCGGCCCGTCGGCGGGCCGCGATCGGGTCGGGTTCGAGCGCGGCGGCGAGCAGCGAGCTGGTGTAGGGGTGGTTGGGTCCCGCGAAGACCGCTTCGGTGGGGCCCTCCTCGACGACGACGCCGTGCCGCAGGACGACGACGCGGTCGGCGATGCCCCGCACCACGGCCAGGTCGTGGCTGATGAACAGGCAGGCCAGCCGCCGTCGCGCCCGCAGGTCGTCGAGGAGGGCGAGGATCGAGGCCTGCACGGACACGTCGAGGGCGGTGGTGATCTCGTCGGCGATCACGACGTCCGGTTCGCCCGCGAGTGCCCGGGCGATGCCGACGCGCTGCCGCTGGCCGCCGGAGAGCTGGGCCGGCAGCCGTTCGGCCAGGGCCGGGTCCAGGTGGACGTCCGCGACCAGCTCGCGGCTCCGCTCGGCCAGCTCCCGGCGGCCCCGGGCCAGGCCGAACATCCGGAGCGGGCGTCGGACCGCCTCGGCGACCCGACGGCGCGGGTTGAGCGCGGTGTCGGCGTTCTGGAAGACCAGCTGGACCCGGCGCCGCAGGTCGGTGGCGCGGCGGGCGGCGGGCTCGGTGAGGTCGTCGGCGCGCCCGTGGTCGGTGTAGCGCATCTCGCCCTCGCTCGGCGGGCGCAGCCCCGCCAGCGACCAGGCCAGGGTCGTCTTCCCGCTGCCCGACTCCCCCACCAGCGCCAGCACCTCGCCACGGCGCAGCTCCAGCGAGACACCATCGACGGCGGGGCGTGGCTCGGCGTGGCCCCGGCGGGCGCGCCGGCGCCCGTACCCGATGCGGACGTCCCGCAGCGACACGACGGGCGGCGCGTCCGGCACCGGCTGCCGCCGCCGCACGGGGCGG
>NZ_AGVX02000699.1 GCF_000239155.1 Actinoalloteichus spitiensis RMV-1378 | reverse complement strand
GGCTCGAGTGCGCGTCGGGCCTCGACGAGCGCTCCGCCGGGGCCCCGGTGCCGGCCGGGGGTGGTCCAGGGGTGGTGAGCGGGTGTTCCCGTCACCGCCCGGTGGGGCGGAAGCGGGGACGCGAGGTACCGGCTGGCCTCGCGGTGGGGGTGGAACCGGCAGGATGTGCCTCATGAGCCACCACCACCCGTCGCGGCCCGCGACCGAGGGCGGCAGCACCTCGGCGCCCGGCCCGCAGGACTGGGAGCAGCGTTTGCCCGAGCTCGAGCGCGAGGCGGAGCTGGCCGTCCCGTGGGTTACCGCGGCCACCCGGTGGATCGCCGAGCTCGTGGGCCCCAACCTGGTGGAGTGGGTCCTGGACGTGGGGTCCGGGCCGGGTGTGCACACCGAGACCCTGGCGCTGACCTTTCCCACCGCCAGGGTGACCGCCGTGGACGGCGCGGTGGCTCTCCTGCGTCACGCCGAGGAACGCGCTCGGCGGGCGGGGCTGGCCGAGCGGCTCGGCGTCCACCACGCCGACCTGGACGCCGACCTGGACCGCCTTCCGGTGGCGGACGTGATCTGGGCGAGTCGTGTCCTGCACCACGTGGCTGACCAGCCCCGGGCGGTGCGGTCGCTGGCGGGGCGGCTGCAGCCGGGTGGGGTGCTCGCGGTGGTCGAGGGCGGGTTGCCGATGCGGTTCCTGCCCGCGAGGTCCGGGCCGGGCTCGGCCGGGTTCCCGTCGCGGTTGGACGCCGTGGTGTCGGAGGCGGTGGCCGAGGCGTTGGCCGGTCATCACGGGGCGGGCGGTCCGGGTCCGGTGACCGACTGGCCGGCGGAGCTGGCCGAGGCCGGGCTGGTGGGTACCCGGAGCCGGTCGTTCCTGGTGGACGTGCCCGCTCCGGCGCCGCCGGAGGTCCGCGAGTACGTGGCGGACCGGTTGCGCCGGGCGCGGGAGATGGCGGGCGGGCTGCTGGACGCGCGGGACCGGGAGGCGCTGGAGCGGTTGCTCGACCCCGAGGACCCGCACGGTGTGGCCCGGCGACCGGACCTGTTCCTGCTCTCCGCCGCCACCGTGCACGTGGGGTGGCGGGAAACCTGAGACGGCGTGTCGGCCCCGGCGGCGCGGGTGCGTCAGCCGGGGTCGGCGGCGCGGGGGCGGGCGCGGACGTGGACCCGCTCCCCCTGGCGGCCGAACAGGCTGAGCAGCTCGACGGGACCCGAGCCGGTGCTGCCGAACCAGTGGGGTAGCCGGGTGTCGAACTCGGCGGCCTCCCCGGCGCGCAGGACGACGTCGTGGTCGGCCAGCACCAGGCGCAGCCGGCCGCTGAGCACGTAGCACCACTCGTAGCCCTCGTGGGTTTTGGGTTCGGGCTCGGTCTGCGTCTCGGGGATGACGAACTTGTAGGCCTGGAGTCCGCCGGGTTGGCGGGTCAAGGGGATGACGGTCATTCCCCGGATCTGGCGGGGGCGGGTGCGGATGCGGGGGTCGCCGACCGGGGGGCTGCCGACCAGTTCGTCGATGGGTACCTGGTGGGCGCGGGCGATGGGGAGCAGGAGTTCCAGGCTGGGCCGCCGGCGTCCCGACTCCAGTCGGGACAGGGTGCTCACCGAGATCCCGGTGGCGGCCGACAGGGACGACAGTGTGGCGCCGCGCTGTTGGCGCACTCGCCGCAGCCGGGGGCCCACCTCGGCGAGGACCGTCTCGAGTTCGTCGGGAGGTGACGTCGGGCCGTGCTCCGGGTTCCCGGGTCCGCTCATGCCCTGATTATGGCAGGGACGGCAACGGGGGTTGCTGTTGTCAGGCGGGTCCGAGGAGGAGTCCGCCGGCGTGGACCAGCCGTCCCCGGCCCGGGGGGCCGGTGTTGTCGAGGGCGCGGCGTACCTGGTCGCGGTCCGGGTGGGAGGCCAGCCGCAGCCGCAGCCGTTCGGATCTGAACACCAGGACGCGCAGGTGGAGCAGGCGGCCGCTGTCGGGGTCGAGGTCGGGCAGGTAGGCGGCGCGCAGGTCGGGCCGGTAGGAGTCGTGGCCGGTGATGCCCTCGTAGTCGTTGACGAGGTCACCGCAACCGTAGAGGACGAGACGATCCCGGTAGACCTCCCAGGCGCGCGGGTGGTGGGAGGAGTGGCCGTGGACGAGGTCCACTCCCCCGTCGATGAGGCGGTGGGCGAAGTCCACCTGGGCCCGGGGCACTGTGTACCCCCAGTTGCCGCCCCAGTGCACCGAGACGGCGGTGATCGCGCCAGCGCGGCGGGCCGGGGCGAGCCGGTCGGCCAGGGTGTGGGCGGCGGTGGGCGTGAGCTCGGGGACCAGGTGCACGCCGGGGCGTGCGGGGCCCGCGGCCCAGGCCGGGGGGACCCCGCTGTCCGGGGTGGCGCAGCCCAGGACGGCCAGCGGGGTGCCCCCGGGCAGGGGGACCTGGTGGGGGTGGGTGGCGTGGTCGGTGCCGGTGCCCGCCCCGACGGTGGGCAGGCCGGCGTCGGCCAGGGCGCGCAGGGTGTCGAGCAGCCCGGGGTGGCCGAGGTCGAGGACGTGGTTGTTGGCCAGCGTGCACACGTCGGGTGCCAGCGCGGTCAGCACCGGGAGGTTGTCCGGGGACATCCGGTAGTGCAGGGCCTTGGCGGGGTCGAACGTGCCGGCCCGGGTGACGCTGGTTTCGAGGTTGACCAGCCGGGCGGCGGGTCGGAGTTCGGTGAGCGCGGCGAGCAGGTCGCCCCAGGGCCAGTCGTGGGGGGCGGGGGCGGGGAGGGGGCCGTGCGCGGCCTCGGCCAGTCGCAGGTAGTCGCGGGCGTCGTGGCACCACTGCTCGCGGATCTCGGGGTCGCCGGCGCCGGGCAGCAGCTGGTCGATGCCGCGTCCGGTCATCACGTCGCCGGCCAGGAACAGGGTCACCGGTGGGGCGTGGCGCGCCTGGGGGTACTGGTTCCCGGCGGAGGTGTCCGGGCCGGGGCGGGGGTGGTGGGGGTGTGCGGGTGGTGCCGGGAGACC
>NZ_AGVX02000700.1 GCF_000239155.1 Actinoalloteichus spitiensis RMV-1378 | reverse complement strand
CTGGCGCGGTGGGGCCTGCGGCCGCCGTTCCCAGGCTCGTGGCGAAGACGACGAGGAACAGGTGGTTGTCGTAGCGGTCGAGCTTGGGGCGCTGCCGCTCCTGGCCCGCGTCCTCCACCGCCAGCTCGTGCAGGCCCAGCTTGTCCGCCAACCGCTCCAGGGTCGAACGGCTGGGCGTGGGCAGGTCGAGCCAGACCAGGGCGGAGCCCTCGCGGAGGAGGGCCGCCAGCTCGTCCTCGGCGACGTCCTCCCCGGCCAGGACCCCGTCCCGGTACACCCGGTTGGCGGCCACGACAGCGGATGCTAGCCCCTGGTGGTCGGACCGACGCGGACCGTGACGGCTGGTGTGTCACCGGAGGTGATGGCCGGCCGGCGTCGTGGGCCGCCGAGGTCGACCGGCTCCGACTCCGGCTCCGGTGGCGCGGCGGCCCCGTGCCTGGTGGGCGGGGCGTGCGGGCGAGCCCGGACCGTCGAGTCGACTCCGGTCGTGGGCCGCCGATGTCCTAGGGTGACCGAATGGCTCGTGCGGATGGTCGACAGGACGACGCTCTCCGGGATGTCCGGATCACCAGGGGGTACCAGCAGTGGCCCGCCGGTTCCGTGCTCGTGGAGTTCGGGCGGACCAGGGTGCTGTGCGCCGCCAGCGTGCAGGAGGGCGTGCCGAGGTGGCGCGCCGGTTCGGGTCTTGGCTGGGTGACGGCCGAGTACGCCATGCTGCCCTCGGCGACCCACACCCGTGGCTCCCGGGAGTCGGTCAAGGGTCGCGTCGGCGGCCGGACCCACGAGATCAGCCGGCTCGTCGGCCGCGCGCTGCGCGCCTGCATCGACATGTCGGCGATCGGGGAGAACACGATCGCGATCGACTGCGACGTCATCCAGGCCGACGGCGGCACCCGGACCGCCGCGATCACCGGCGCCTACGTCGCGCTGGCCGATGCGGTCACCTGGCTGGGCGCGGCGAAACGGCTCGCCGACCCCAAGCCGC
>NZ_AGVX02000701.1 GCF_000239155.1 Actinoalloteichus spitiensis RMV-1378 | reverse complement strand
CGCCCGGCCGGTCGCCTGCGGGGGGTGGCGGCGGGTGGCCGAGGCGGAGGACGGCGTCGGACCGGGCGACGCGGAGCTGAAGCGGATGTTCGTCCTGCCCTCGGCGCGGGGGCGTGGTCTCGCCAGGTCGTTGCTGGTGTACCTGGAAGTGGCCGCGCGGGACGCGGGTTACCGGCGGATGGTGCTGGAGACCGGAACCGAGCAGCCGGAGGCGATGGCCCTCTATCGTTCGGAAGGGTACGAGCCGATCCCGAACTTCGGCACCTACCGGGAACACCCGCTGAGCCGCTGCTTCGCCAAGTCGCTCCTCGACGACGTCGCCGGTTTGCCCGTCGTCGGTTGACCGCCAGCAGCGGGGGAGCCCCGGGCGGACCGAGGCGGCAGCCAGAGGAGGACGACCGGATGACCGTGTACGCCCTGGACGACGCCGTGCCCGAGATCCACCCCACCGCCTTCGTCCACCCCGACGCGACCGTGATCGGCCAGGTCCGGCTCGGCGCGCACACCTCCGTGTGGCCGGGCGCCGTGCTGCGCGGCGACTACGGCCGCATCGAGGTCGGCGACCGCAGCAACGTGCAGGACGGCACGGTGGTGCACTGCACCGAGGAACACCCGACGCTGGTGGGGGAGGAGTGCGTCCTCGGGCACAACGCCCACGTGGAGGGCGCGGTGGTCGAGGGGGGCGCGCTCGTGGCCTCCGGGGCGGTGGTGCTCAACGGTTCCCGGGTCGGGGCCGGCGCGGTGGTGGGAGCGGGCGCCGTCGTGCCCTTCGGCATGGTCGTGCCGCCGCGATCGATGGTGCTCGGCGTGCCGGCGAGGGTCTGCCCCGACCGCGATGTTCCTCCCGGGGCGTGGCGGCACGTGGTGGAGAAGTACGTCCGCAACGCCGCCCGCTACCGCGAGGGCCTCCGACGCCTCGACTGACCACCGCGCGGATCGGCCGCCGGGCGGTGCGGCGCGCCGTCCGCCCTGATCGCTAGAGTCCCGGCCGTGGTTGGACGTCCGTTGAACGAGGTTGTCGAAGCCGGGTGGAGCGCCGCTCTGGAGCCCGTCGCCGAGCAGATCGCCCGAATGGGGAACTTCCTGCGCGAGGAGGTCGCCGCCGGACGCGGCTACTTCCCGCCGGGTCCGGACGTGCTGCGCGCGTTCCAGCAACCCTTCGACGAGGTGCGGGTGCTCATCGTCGGCCAGGACCCCTACCCGCGCCCCGGCCACGCCGTCGGCCTCAGCTTCTCGGTCGCGGAGGACACCCGGCCCCTCCCCCCGAGCCTGAACAACATCTTCAAGGAGTACGTGTCGGATCTCGGCCACCCCAAGCCGTCCCACGGGGATCTGACCCCGTGGACCCGGCAGGGGGTCCTGCTGTTGAACCGGGTGCTCACGGTGGAGGCGGGCCGGATCGGCTCCCACCGGGGCAAGGGCTGGGAGCAGGTGACCGAACAGGCGATCCGCGCGTTGGCCGCCCGGGGAGGTCCGCTGGTGGCCGTGCTCTGGGGGCGCGACGCCCGCAGCCTCGCGCCGCTGCTCGGCGACGTGCCCTGCGTGGAATCGCCCCACCCCAGCCCGAACTCCGCCCACTACGGCTTCTTCGGGTCCCGCCCCTTCAGCCGGGTCAACGCGTTGCTGGCGGGGCAGGGCGCTCCGCCGGTGGACTGGAAGCTGCCCTGACCACGCGTTCGCGGTGACCGCCCGCCGGCCGGCTCGCCCGCGAGCCGCG
>NZ_AGVX02000702.1 GCF_000239155.1 Actinoalloteichus spitiensis RMV-1378 | reverse complement strand
CGTGCCCGGCCCGGCTGGCCAGCACCAGCTGGCGGGCGGCGTCCAGCAGCAACAGACCACCGAGCGTGCCGCAACCGACGGCGCCGGCCAGCCAATTCCCCAGGTGCCGGTGCGAGACGTGTTCGACCTGGCCGTCGGTCCCGACGTAGTCGAGGGCGACCACGCCGCGCTGCCACATCCACGCCGTCAGCGCGCCGGCCACCAGGGCCAGCAGCAGCTCGATGCCGCCGACGACGGCGCGGAGCGGGCTGTGGAGCCGGGGTCCGTCCTCCTCCGGTGTGACGAGGACGCCACGGTCGGCCCCGGCCCCGGGGGCGGGGAGCTGGCCGGTCTCGGTTGCCTTCACGGAACGTGAGTCTTCCACGCGAGTGCCGCGTTCACCGGTACGGACCGCCGTCCGAGCCGACGGGCGGGGGCCCGAGCCGGTCAGGACTGCCGGAAGTACCGGTTGGAGTCGGCGAGGTACATCATCACGACACCTCCGACGATCAGCAGGGGCTGTGCCACCGCGAGGATGCCCAGCAGGATGCCGGGGCCGCCGATCTCGAAGTTCGCCGCGAGGCTCCCGAGGTCGCTCAGCGTGCCCAGGACCGACAGTGCTCCCAGCACCGTCAGCACGATCCGGGCCCAGTTGCGCCCGGCCCGCATCATGAAGACGAAGAGGATCATGAGGCCGGCCAGGAGCGCGCTGATCGTCGCCGCCACCAGGACGGTGCTCCGCGCGAAACCGATCACGGTCTCGCCGAGCTCCGCGCTGACGCCCGAGGCCGCCACCTGCCGTGCGACGGCGGTGTCGATCGTCAGGAACACGGCGGTGGCCGCGAGGATGCCGAGCACCGCGTTGGCCATCCACAGGACGAAGGCGGTGTTCACGGTGGCGGGCCGTCGCCCGGCGCGTCGCTCGGGGTCGGACAGCGGGGGCGGAGCCATGCCGAAGCCCGCCGGTGGCATGCCACCACCGGGCTGGCCCGGTGGTGGTCCGTAGCCGGGAGCGGCGGGGAAGGGGGGCTGCCCGTACCCGGGGCCGCCGGGCGGCGGCGTGCCCTGGGGGTACGGGGAGCCCTGCTGGTAGGGGCCCTGGGGGTTGGTCACCTGGCGAACGGTAGGACCGGCTTCGTGGGGTGTCCACCGAACCGGCGTTTTCGTTATCGCCCACCCGTGGTCGGCACGCGGGTGACTCCTCCCGAGCCACGGGGCGCGCCGGTGCGCCGCGCCCCGTGGCCGTCGGTCAGTGGCCCCGGCGCGCCTGGAAGTAGGCGTTGGAGTTGGGGAGGAACAGCAACACGGTGGCGACGACGGGCAGCATGTTGAACAGGGTGTTCATGCCGTTGCCGCCACCCGCGGAGGCGAAGAGCAGCAGGTTCAGCACGGCGAGCACCGTGAGCGCCGCCCGCGCCCAGTTCCGGCCGTCACGCATCTTGAACGCGAACAGGAGGTACAGGGCCTGGATGGCCAGTGCGACGACCAGTGTCACGCCGATGGCCGTGTTGAAGACGCTGTCCACCTCGTCCGGGCTCAGACCGTTCGCCTGTCCTCTCCGGCGGAAGTCCTCGCGCAGCTCGTCCAGGCCGGTCAGCGCGAGGAGGTTGAAGGCGATGTTCAGGACGGCGCTACCGATCCAGATCCAGAAGGACACCCTGACCTCGGTGGGCACCGCCGGCTGCTGCCGACCGTCCTCGTCCGGGTTCAGCGGCGGGGGCGGGGGCATTCCGCCCCCGGGCCGGCGGTCGGGCTCGTCGGGCTCACGGGGATCCTGGGGAGTGGACACGCGTCAACGCTACGAGCGTTCGACGGGAACGTCCACCGAGGGCCATTTCCGCCGATCCGGAACGAACCGGACACCACCGGCGAGGTGGTGGCTCCGGTCGGTCGCCCGGATGCCACACCGGAGGTGCGGGCGCCCGCCGCTCCTGCTCCCCGCCGGCGGCACCGGGCGAGAACCCGGTGCGCGGGACCGTCGCCCGCTGGTGCGAGTGGGGCGTGGGCGGGTGCGGCGACCGGACCTCGGTCGGGTCCGCGCTGGCCCGCCCGGTGCCCTCGGCGGGACGGCGTCCGGCCGCCCCGGTCGAGCGGGCCGCCCGGGGCACGGGACGGCGGGCAC
>NZ_AGVX02000703.1 GCF_000239155.1 Actinoalloteichus spitiensis RMV-1378 | reverse complement strand
ACCCACGTCCTCACCGCCACCGGCTGGCAGCCCGAGGACCTGACCTGGGACGACTCGGTCACCGTGTCGGTGGTGGACAGCGACGGGGTCCGTGCCGAGGTCCAGGCCCAGGACGCTTCGGACCCGGGGATCGTGGTCCCGGCCGACGCGGCGGCGTATGTGATCTTCACGTCGGGGTCGACCGGTCGTCCCAAGGGCGTGGTCGTCCCGCATACCGGGATCGCCACTCTGGCCCTCGAGCAGGTCCGCCTGTTCGGGCTGCGCCCGGACTCGCGGGTCTCGCAGGTGGCCTCGCCGAGTTTCGACGCGGCGGTGATGGAACTGCTGATGCCCTTCGCCTGCGGGGCCAGGCTGGTCGTGCCCGCCGCGCCGGGTCCGCTGGCGGGGGAGGAGTTGGGCCGGTTCCTGTCCCAGGGCCGGATCACCCACGCGTTGGTCCCGCCTACGGCGTTGGCCAGTGTGCCGACCACGGCGTTGCCGGAGTTGGTGACCCTGGCCACCGGTGGGGAGGCGTGCGGGGCGGAGTTGGTGCGTCGGTGGGCGCCGGGCCGGCGGATGGTCAACCTGTACGGGGCCACCGAGGCCACGGTGTGGTCGACGTGGGAGGTGTTGGAGCCGGGGGTGCCGGTGCGGGTGGGTCGTCCGATCGCGGGGACCCGGGTGTTCGTGCTGGACCGGTGGTTGCGTCCGGTGCCGCCGGGGGTGGTGGGGGATGTGTACCTGGCGGGTGCTGGGGTGGCCCGGGGGTATGCGGGTCGGGCGGGGTTGAGCGCGTCGCGGTTCGTGGCGGATCCCTTCACCGGTGGTGGGGGGCGGATGTACCGGACCGGGGATCGGGGTCGGTGGAGCCGGTCGGGGGTGTTGGAGTTCGCGGGGCGGGCGGATGACCAGGTCAAGTTGCGGGGGTTCCGCATCGAGCTGGGTGAGATCGAGTCCGTGGTGGCGTCCTCGCCAGGGGTGGCGGAGTCGGCGGTGGTCGTGCGGGAGGACACCCCGGGGGTGCGCCGGTTGGTGGCGTACCTGACCGGGCAGGCGGGGCTGGATGTGGAGGTGGTGCGGGAACGGACGCGGCGGATGCTGCCGGAGTACATGGTGCCGGCGGTGTTCGTGGTGTTGGCGGAGCTGCCGGTGACGGTCAACGGGAAGTTGGACGTCGACAGGCTGCCCAGCCCGGAGGCGGAGGGCGGGGAGCGGTACGTGCCGGCTCGGACCGAGGTCGAGCGGGTGTTGTGCCGTATTTGGTCGGAGTTGTTGGGTGTGGAGCGGGTGGGGGTGACCGACAACTTCTTCGAGTTGGGTGGTGACTCGATCCTGAGCATCCAGGTGGTGTCGCGGGCTCGTCGTGCGGGGTTGGAGCTGTCCTCGCGGGACGTGTTCGTCAAACAGACCATCGAAGCCCTCGCCGCGGACCTCGTGCCCTCGCTCGACGGCGCGCACTCCCCCACCGAGGCCGAGCAGGGTCCGGTCGTGGGCCCCACCGAGATGCTGCCTGTCCAGACCTGGTTCCTGGACACCCATCCGGTGGCGCCGCACCACTTCATGATGTCGATGGGCTTCACCCTTG
>NZ_AGVX02000704.1 GCF_000239155.1 Actinoalloteichus spitiensis RMV-1378 | reverse complement strand
GAGTTCGACACCATCTTCTGCAGCGGCGGCCGCCGCGGCCTGGAGATCGAACTGGCCCCGGCGGACCTGGTGCGGCTGACCAACGGAACCACCGCCGCGCTCTGCGCCTGAGGGCCAGGCCCACTCCACTCCCGAGCGGGCGGTACGCCGTTCGGTCCTGCTCGCCCGTGCGGCGCGGCGCGAGCCAGGGGCTTCAGGCGGTCGAGTCCGACAGGTCGAGGGGCCGGAGCACCCGGTCGAGCCACTCGTGGACCGCCCGGTAGACCGGTTCCTGGTCGCCGCGCAACGCGTGGTTGCCCGCCACCAGGACCACCTGCCGGCGCGGGGCCGGCTCGGGACGGCCGAAGGGGTCGCTCTCCCCCTGGACCACCAGGACCGGGACCTCGACTCCGTCCAGTTCGGCCAGGCGGTGCTTTTCCGGCTTCCCCGGCGGGTGCACCGGGAAGGCCAGGCACAACACCGCCTCCGCGCCACCCGCCCCTGCCGTGCGGCACGCCACCCGCGCGCCGGAGGACCGGCCGCCGAACAACAGCGGCAGCTCGGGGAAGCGGTCGCTGGCCAGCGCGGAGGCGACGGCGAGCCACGCGGTGTCCAGCTGCCGGGTTGGAGCGGGCGCCCGTCGACCGGCCACGCGGTAAGGCTGTTCGACCGTCACCACGTGCACCCCGGCGTCCACCGCGGCCCGCGTGGCCGTGACGAGGTCGGGACTGTCGGTGCCGCCCCCCGCACCGTGGCCGAGCAGCAGCACACCCCGGTCCTGGGCCGCGCCGTGCACCTCGGCCCGGGCGGTGCCGACCGGTGTCTCCACCTCCATGCCCGGCACGGTGCTCAGGCCTCGAACAGGGTCGGGGCGGGCGAGGGCGGGGCGCTGTCCTCCAGTTCGACGGGCTCCACCAGGTGCGGGCCGTTGTTGCGCATGTTGTTGACCTCCTTGGACACCGGGTACATCGTCAACTCGTCCAACGGGACCACCGCCGGGTCGTCGAGCAGGTGACGGACCTCCTCCGTCCCGGGGTCGAGCCATTCCTCCCAGTGCTCCCGGCCGAGCACCAGGGGCATGCGGTGGTGCACCCGGGCGAACTCGCCCTGAGCCCCGGTGGTCACCACCGCGCAGCTCACCACCGGGGCGGCGGTCTCCTTGGGCTGGTCCTTGGGCCACCAGGTGGAGAAGACCGCGGCCATCGCCAGCGGACGCCCGTCCCGCCGCACGCTGAGGAACGGCTGCTTCCCGGACTCGTTGGGCTGCCACTCGTACCAACCGGTGGCCGGGACGAGACACCGGCGGCGGCGCACCGCCTGCCGGTAGGCGGGCTTCTCGGTGATGGTCTCCGCCCTGGCGTTGATCATGGGTGGGCCGCTGGTGAGGTCCGGAGCCCACGGGGGCACGAGACCCCAGCGCACCGCCCGGACGGAACGCACCGGCGCCGGCCGGCGGTCCTCGGAGTCCGCGCCGGCGGGGAACCGCTCGACGATGATCGGGATCAGGCGGGTGGGCGTCACGTTGTGGTCCGGCCCCACGGCCCCCTCCGCGCCCTCCACCGCGTCGAACTCGGCGGCCAGTCGCGCCGGATCCAGGCTGATCGCGTACCTACCGCACATCGGCGATTCGTCTCCCCGCGTCGCTGTCCCGGCGATCGGCGGGGCCGCTCCGCCCCGGGGCCGCCGGTGGGTCCGGGGATCATCCTTGCCGAAGAAGTGCCGCGGTGTCCAAGTCGGGCGTCACGCTGGCCCAGTCGAAGCGCCTGGTGAGGCGCGGGCCGTGGTGTTGGGCACGGTTGACCTCGCGTGACACCGGCCGCACCTCGATGGCGGCCAGCTCCGCCGCCGGCGGGGGGACCATCAGGTCCGAGACGGTGTCCAGGTCAGCGGACGTGTCCAGCCACCGGTCCCAGGCCGAGGGCGGCAGCAGCAGGGGCATCCGGTCGCCGATCGCGGCGAGAGGGCCCACCGCCGGCGTGGTCAGCACCGCGCAGGTGTCCAGCCGGCGGGAGGACCCGGGCTCCGGGTCGGTCCAGGGAGACCAGATGCCCGCGATCGCCAAGGTCGACCCGTCGTAGCGGGTGGAGTAGAAGGGGTACTTCCGGCCCGGCCCCCGCAACCACTCGTACCAGCCGTCGGCCGGGAGCAGGCACCGGCGGGTGGCGGCGGCGTCGCGGAAGGCGGGTTTGTCCGCCACCGTCTCGACGCGCGCGGCGAACATCCTGGAGCCGATGGCCGGGTCCTTCGCCCAGCGTGGCACCAGTCCCCACGTCATCACCCGGACGATGCGCCCCGCCCGGGGGCCGCCCCCCGACCGATTCCACCCGTTCGCATGGTCTTCGGTGATGACTAACACCGGGTGGGTTGGCTGGATGTTGTAGTCAGGACCGGGCGCGGCGCCCCCGGTGACGTCCACCGCGCCGAACTCCCGCGCCAACTGGTCCGGCTTCCGCGTCGAGGCATACCTTCCGCACACGCTGTTCCCCTTTCGTCGCTCCCACCGCAGGTCGGAACGACGTCGAAGCACCCCCTCCGCGTCCAACGGTACGCAGGGACCTCGTCCTCGCAGGGCCAATGACCAGCGCCAACAGCGGTTCGTGTCGCAACTTCATGGCGCTGCGTGACCAGGGCTTCCCTGAACGAGTGAAGGCGGGTGCCTCCACCTCCAGGTGGGCTCCCGCCCTTCCGGTGAGGCCCCTCCCCGGGCGGCACCCGGCCCGGCGGCCCGGTCCCCGGTCACCGTCACCGGTGCCGGGCGAGGTCGGAGCGGGCGGTGCGGGATTATCGGGTCATGGCAGAACTGTGGCCCGCGCCGAGCGCGGCAGGACCCGTCGGTGCGACCGTCTCGGTTCCCGGCTCGAAGTCGTTGACCAACCGCGCGCTGCTGCTGGCCGCCCTCGCGGAGGGGGACTCGGTGCTGCGCAACCCGCTGCGGAGCCGGGACACCGTCCTGATGGCGGAGGCGCTGCGGTCGCTGGGCATCGGCGTGCGCGACCTCGACGGTGGGGACTGGGAGGTGACCGGCGGTCCGCTGCGCGGCGGCGTCCAGGTCGACTGCGGTCTCGCGGGCACGGTGATGCGGTTCGTCCCCCCCGCCGCGGTCCTCGCCGACGGTCCCGTCCACTTCGATGGTGATCCGCAGGCCCGGGTCCGCCCGATGACGACGGTGCTGACCGCGCTGCGCGACCTCGGAGCCGAGGTGGTGGGTGACCGGTTGCCCTTCACCCTGCGAGCCACCGGCCACCTCCCCGGCGGCGAGGTCACCATCGACGCCTCCGCGTCCTCCCAGTTCGTCTCGGGTCTCCTCCTCGCCGGCGCCCGCTACGACCGCGGGCTCACGATCCGCCACGCGGGCCCCCCGGTGCCGTCGATGCCCCACGTCGTGATGACGGTGGCGGCGCTGCGCGAGGCCGGGGTGACCGTGGACGACGCAACGCCGGACGTGTGGCGGGTGGAACCGGGTCCGGTCGGCGCCCGGACCTGGGACATCGAACCCGACCTGTCCAACGCCACCCCGTTCCTCGCCGCCGGCGCCGCCACGGGCGGCCGGGTGACCGTCGCCCACTGGCCGTCGACGACCCACCAGCCGGGTGACCTGTTCCGGGGGCTGCTGGCCGAGATGGGCGCGGAGGTCGTCCTGGACGACCGGGGGGTGACGGTGACCGGCCCGGACCGCCTCCTCGGCATCGACGCCGACCTCCACGAGGCCGGCGAACTGACCCCGACCGTCGCGGCACTGGCCGCCCTTGCGGACACCCCGTCCCGGATCCGGGGAGTCGCCCACCTCCGGGGCCACGAGACGGACCGGCTCGCGGCCCTGGTGAACGAGATCAACGGGCTCGGAGGCCGAGCCCGGGAGACCGAGGACGGGCTGGAGATCGACCCGGCGCCGCTGCGCGGCGGCCCGTGGCGCTCCTACGCCGACCACCGGATGGCCACCGCCGGCGCCGTGATCGGTCTCCGGGTCCCCGGCGTCGAGGTGGAGGACATCGGCACCACGAGCAAGACGATCCCCGACTTCCCCGGCATGTGGACGGCCATGCTCGGCGGGGAGGCCGGCGTCTCCGGCGCCGAGCGGACGGAGGGCGTGGTCGGGTGAGCCGGCGCAGCTGGCGGGAACTCGACGAGTCCGACGTCCGGGTACGCCCGAACCGGCGCGGGTCGCGGCCGCGCAGCAAGCGGCGGCCCGACCACGCCGACGCGGTCCCGGCGCTGGTCACCGCCGTGGACCGGGGCAGGTGGACGTGCGCGCTGGACGCCGACCCGGACCGGCTCGTCACGGCCATGCGCGCCCGGGAGCTGGGACGCACGCCCGTGGTGGTGGGCGACCGCGTCAGCCTGGTCGGCGACACCAGCGGAGCCGCCGACACCCTGGCCCGGATCGTCCGGGTCTCCGACCGGGACAGCGTGTTGCGGCGGACCGCGGACGACACCGACCCCTACGAACGGGTCGTGGTGGCCAACGCCCACCAGCTCGTCATCGTCACCGCTCTCGCCGATCCGCCGCCCCGGCTCGGGTTCATCGACCGCTGCCTGGTCGCCGCCTACGCGGGCGGCCTGGAACCGGTGCTGTGCCTGACCAAGTCGGACCTGGCCTCCCCGGACTCCACCCTGACCAGTTACGCGGGCCTCGACCTGCCCGTCGTGGTCACCCGCCACGACGCCGAGCCGGCCGAGTTGCGGGCGAGGCTGGCCGGGCGGGTCTCCGCCCTGGTCGGGCATTCCGGGGTCGGGAAGTCCACCCTGGTGAACCACCTGGTGCCCAGCGCTCGACGGGCGACCGGCGAGGTCAGTTCGGTGGGGAAGGGACGGCACACCTCGACGTCGGCGGTGGCACTGCCGCTCGAGGGCGGGGGCTGGGTCGTCGACACCCCCGGCATCAGGTCGTTCGGTCTCGCGCACATCAGCGCGGACGACGTCGTCTCGGCGTTCCCCGGGCTGGCCGAGGCGGCCGAGGAATGCCCCCCGCACTGCGGCCACCTCGGTGCGCCCGAGGACCCCGACTGCCACCTGGACCGGCACGTCGACGAGGGCGACGGCTCCCGGAGCAGGCTCGAATCCCTGCGCCGGTTGCTGCTCTCTCGCGCTGGCCAGGACCCCGAAGGATGAGTTGAACCCGAGGATCACGCACTCCCCGTGACAGCGCGGTTTGAATCTTCACTCGAGTGGGAAAGCCACCAACGTGATCGTGTGACGGTGGGAACCCGTCGCCCTCGTGGTACGTCCATCTCGGAAGACTCGGGCGACGAAGAGCACTCGGGTGAAGTGAGAGGAAGAGATTCTCAGTGCGCAAGACGACGATCGCCGCCTTCGCCGTCGCCCTGGCCGGGGTGGCCGCAGGTTGCGGGAACGCGGAGGACACCGCCGAGGACACCGCTCCCGGCGCGTCCCAGGAAGCGGAGGGCGGCGACGCCGAGGGCTCCGGTGAACACGGCGACGCCGGCGAACTCATCACGCGGATGAACGAGGCCATGAGGGCCGAGGGCACCGTCACCCTCCTCGTCGAGGGTCAGGCCGCCGGCGCGAGCATCAGCGGCGAGGGCGCCCTGGAGTACCAGGAGAACGGCGCGGTGGACAGCGCCACGACCATGGAGGTCCCCGACTCCCCCAGCCCGGTGCAGTCCGTGCAGGTGGACCAGATCATGTACCTGAACCTGGGACAGGAGTTCGAGCCAGGCAAGAGCTGGTTGCGGATCGACCCGAACGAGGAGGCCACGGGCGCCGGGGCGCTGTTCCAGATGCTCGGCCAGCAGGCAGCCGCCTCGGGCAACCCGATGGCCGCGTTGCAGGAGGCCGGGGACGCCCTCTCCATCGTGGACAGCGCGGAGGAGGAGGTCAACGGCCAGCAGGCCACCCGCTACACCATCAGCCTCGACGTGGCCAGGGCCGGCGAGCTGGTGCAGGACGAGATGCAGGCCCAGACCATGCAGATGCTGGCGCAGCAGGGTGTCGACACCATCGAGCAGCAGATCTGGCTGAACGAGGCCGACCTGCCGGTCCAGCTCCTCGTCGACCAGGCGCTCCCCGGCGCCGAGGAGCAGGCCACGACCACGGTCATCACCTACTCGGGATGGGGCGAGCCGGTGGACATCGCCGCCCCGCCGGAGGAGGAGACGGTGAGCGCGAACGATCTCGAGGTGCCCTCCAGCGCCCCGACCGGCTGACGCCGGAACCAGAACCGACGGGCGGGCGCCGGACCGGCGCCC
>NZ_AGVX02000705.1 GCF_000239155.1 Actinoalloteichus spitiensis RMV-1378 | reverse complement strand
GGCTGCTCCGGCGGCGGACGTCTCGGCTGGCCGTTGCCGCGTCGTCTGGGGGGGTTCGCCGGGGGTGGTGCCCGCAGGGGGTGGCGGTGGTCCGGCCGGGGGTGCCGCTGCTGCCTCTCCGCTTTCGGGGCGGCGCTGGGGCGGGGCGGGCGAGTGGACCGGTCCTGGCGGCTCGGCGGTCGTGTCCTGCGACGTCGCGGTCCGTTCCTCCCCGCCGGGCAGCTTCTCGCCGCTCTCCCGTTGACGAGGCAGGCCGTAGTAGTCGTACAGCCTGCGCTCCTCCTCGAAGGGCAGCTCGCCGCGCTCCGGGGAGACATGGGGCGCGTCCTTGACCTGGTTCTTGCTGTAGCGCACCTCGATGCCGCCGTTCTCGGTCATGTGCATTCCGGCCATCGGCACGAAGATCTCGTGCATGCCGAACAGGCCGGTGTGCACCGTCAGCCAGGAAGGTTCGCCGGATGGGCCGTCCAACCAGACCTGCGCGACCTTGCCGATCTTCTGGCCGTCCGCCCCGTAGACGGTCCGGCCAGGAAGTTCCCTGATGTCCTGCACGTCACTGGTCATGTTTGCCACCTCCAGACGACTACTCTGATTGGAGTACCCGCGGGGTGGTTCTGCCAGGCGAAATACCCGAAGGTGTGAGCGGCCGTCGGCTGCGGCACCGGGGGCCTCGCCCGTAGGTCGTGGCGGGGTTCGTGGGCCTCGGGCACCACCCGTCCGTGTCCCGGCGCGCGCGCTCCGGGACAGCGAGGGGAAGGGGGCGCCCGGCCCGGTCGCGGACCGGCACCCGTGCCGCACCGGGGGCCCCGCCCGGCGCCGCGCCCACTCCAGTGATCACTCTCCGTGACAGCGCCGGCAGCCGCGCCGCCGGTCGGTTGAGTGCCTTCCCAAGCTCGTCCCGCCGGGCCACTATCGATCACAGCGCCCCGGTCGCGGACGGGCGCGGTGAGGGGGAGGAAGCCATGTGGTCGAGCCGGCAGGACGTTCTCCGACTGTTCCGCATCGCCCTGCGCCGCCCACCCTGGCATCTCGCCCTCGCCCTGGTGATCTCCGCCTGGACCCTGGCCTGGATCGTCGGCCACTACCTCGTCGGTGCGGGGTGGAGCCCGCTGCGGGTGCCGGAGGCGGCCCTGGCCGGGCTGGGGGTGGACCTGGGCGGGGTGCTCTCCGGGGTGCGCGAGTGGTTGGAGGCGAGCGAGCGGGCTCCGATGCTGCGGACCCTGGGCTGGTTGGCGGGAGTGGCCTGGGCCGCGACGACCCGCAGGGCGCAGTTCTCGGCGCTGCTCGGGTGGATCGCGGTGATGGTTGCGGCCGAGGGGCTGGGCTACCACGGTGCCGTGCACCGCGCAGTGCTGGGGATGGTGCTGTTCATGGCGGTGCTCTACCTGTTGGCGCTCCCCTTCCGCCGGGCCGTGGTCGACCGCACCGCCCGGTTGCTTCCTCCGGACGTCCTGTCGGCCGGGTCGCTCGCCGCCGCGTTGGCCGCGGTGGTTCCCCTGCTGCTTCCCGCCGCCGTCCTCCGCCGGGTGCTCCGGCCCTACCTGACGCTGCCACCCCGCCTGCGGTCGGCTGACCTGCCTCCGGTGGTCCCCACGCCACGGTCGCCGGTCGAGCAGCGCTTCCCCGGCGACCCGTCACCGCCGGTGACCGGGAGCGGGGGGACCGTCGAGCC
>NZ_AGVX02000706.1 GCF_000239155.1 Actinoalloteichus spitiensis RMV-1378 | reverse complement strand
CCCCCCCCCCGCCGATGTGGAGCCGCTCGGGTCGTGCGCGGCACGGTGTGGGGTGCCCGCTCAGGTCGCCTCGTCCTCGGAGCTGGCCGTGCGGCTGTGTCAGGCACGTCCTGCCTTCGGGGCTGGTGGGCACTCCCCCGCCGGTCCGGTGGCTGGTGGGACCGGGCCTGGGTGCTGGTGGGGGTTCCCTGGGGAACGGGTCCTGTCGTCAACCCGTGGCGCTGGACTGTTGTGATCCGAGGTACCGGGCGTGGACCTGGTCGGTGTGGGGGGTCAGCCTGGCCACCAGGTCCTCGGTGGCGTCCCGGAGCGGGGATGCCGAGTCCGGTGTCAGGGATTCCAGGATGAACCAGGCGCGTCGGGTGCGGTCGGTGACCCGGGTCCGGTGGGCGTCCCGGTGGTTCCAGCACCGGGTCAGGACGTCGAGGTGGTCGGTGTAGATGACCTCGCCGGGGCGGGGGTGTTCGGTGGTGTCCGCCTCCCCGAGCGGGGTGAAGGACTCGGTGCCCTCGGCGAAGCGGATGGTGATGTCGCCGACGACCGAGTCCAGGTCGAAGGCTCCGATGGGCAGGCCGTGGCGGACGGAGACGAGGTTGTAGGTGTCGACGGGTCCGTTGATCCTCGGCAGGGTTCCTTTTCGGACCAGGCGTCGGCCCAGGGCGTCGACGCTCGGGCGGAGGCGGCGGGGGTTGACGTTGAAGGCGCGGTAGGCCTCGTGCCAGCAGGCGATGCGCGGGTCGGTTTCGTCGGCGGGTGCCCAGGAGCCGTCGGCGACGGCTTCTTCGAGTGCGGTGAGGGCGGTTGCGGTGGCGGGCCAGGTGGTGTCTCCGCGTAGCCCGGTGGCGGTCACGACGGCGAGCGCGGCGTGGGGGTAGGCGTGGGCGAGGTCGGGGGCGAGGCGGATCTCGGGCATCGGGTCTCCTGCGGGGTGAACCGGGGTGGTGGTGCGGTGGACAGTCGCGTGTCCGGGGGCTCCACACCGTGGCGCATCAGACCGACCGTAATGTACATCCGAACGACCGAGTGGGGTTCGGGGTGGTTCGGTGGGGAGGGTGATCGGGTGATCGGGACGGGGGCGGCCCTGCGGGCGGTGGCCCGCAACGTTCGGGCGGCCAGGGTGGCCGCCGGGTGGTCCTTGGACCAGTTGGGCGCGCGGGCTCAGGTCAGCAAGGGCGCCCTGGTGGCGGTGGAACGCGCCACCGGTAACCCGAACCTGGCCACGTTGGTGCGGCTGGCCGATGCCCTGGGGGTGTCGCTGTCGGCGCTGCTGGAGGAGCCCCGCGCCGATCGGGTGCGGGTGGTGTCCACCGCCGATACCCCTGCGCTGTGGACGGGTGAGCACGGCGGGCAGGCCCGGTTGATGCTCACCACGGCTGGTCCCTGCCCGGTGGAGGTGTGGCGGTGGACGCTGCACCCGAGGGACAGGTACCGCAGCCAGCCGCACCGGCCGGGGGTGGTGGAGACGATCAGTGTCACCGCCGGTCGGATGACGTTGATCGTCGGTGACACCGCTCACGAGATCGGTGACGGCGAGACGGTCACCTTCGAGGCGTCGGTGCCGCACGCGTACCACGGTGCGGGTGGCCGGCGGTGTGACCTGGTGATGACGGTGCAGCTCCCGCCCGGTCCGGGCGCGACCCGATGAGGCGGTGCCCCGGCGGTGGCCGGAGCGGGTGGTTCTCCTGGGGCTGGTGGGCGTTGCCGGAACGATGACGTGGCCGCGCCGGCCCGGCCCGATTCACCGGCACGGGCGTCCTGAACCGGGTGTTGGCGCCGGGGGCCGGGTGGGGCTGGCGGTCGGCGGTGGGGAACAGGCGGGGTGGTGTGGGGCGCTGGGGCCGGTGGCATCGACCTCGGGCGGGCACCTCCGCGCCCTGCTGCCGGGAGGACCTGGAGGCCCGGTCCCAGGGTTGTTGGGTGCGCTGCCCACCGTCCGCTGGCGATGCTTCGGATGTTCCGTCGGCCCCGTGTGCCGTGCCGGTCCGGGACCGCGGGCGGGTCGAGCCCGGCGTGCCCGGGGCGCGTGGTGGTGGCCTCGCGGGTCCGCCGGTGGTGCGCCCTCGGCCGCGAGGTGGGGCGAGGGCGGCGGCGTGGGGTGACCGGCGGTGGCTGCCCGGTCGCGCGCCGCCGCTCCCC
>NZ_AGVX02000707.1 GCF_000239155.1 Actinoalloteichus spitiensis RMV-1378 | reverse complement strand
CGGGGCTCGGCGGCACCCGCCGCCCCGCCGCCGTGCGTTCGACGTGCCGCCGAACCGGCGCGACCCGGTCGCCGAACCCCCCGGACGGCCCGCCGGTGTCCCGGCCGGGGACACGGGGCGGACACCGCCCGGCCCGCGTGCTCGCCGGCTCGCGGGTCAGCTCCTCCGGAGGAGGGCGCAGAACATCGCGTCGGTCCCGTGCCGGTGCGGCCACAGCTGGACGTGCGGTCCGTCGCCGAGCTGGTCGACCCCGGGGAAGGCGGGACGGGCGTCGAGCTGTTCCACCCCACCGCCGCGCAGCACGTCGTCCACCGCCTCCACGGTCTCCCGCAGGTGGGGTGAACAGACGACGTAGGCGACGACGCCGCCCGGCCGGACCAGGCCCAGGGCGGAGGTCAGCAGTTCCCGCTGGAGCCTGGCCAGCGCGGCGAGGTCCGAGGGCTGGCGGCGCCACCGGGCCTCCGGGCGGCGGCGGAGCGCGCCCAGCCCGGTGCACGGCGCGTCCACCAGGACCCGGTCGTAGGAGCCCGCCGGCAGCTCCGGCGCCCGGCCGTCCGCCTCGTGCACGGTGACCGGCAGGCCCGCCGTCACCCCGCGCACCAGGGCGGCGCGGTGCGCCGACGGCTCCACCGCGTCCAGCGTGCCCCCGTCCAGCCCGACCAGGGCCCCCAGCAGGGACGCCTTGCCGCCCGGACCGGCGCACAGGTCCAGCCACCGCTGGTCCGACCCGGTCAACGGCGCCCTGGTCAGCGCCAGCGCCGTGAGCTGGCTGCCCTCGTCCTGCACCGCCGCGAGCTGTTCCCGCACCGGCTCCAGGTCGGCCGGGTCCCCGGCGCCGGCGTCCAGCCGCACCGCGTAGGGCGAGTAGGGGGCGACGTCGCCGCCGGTCATCGCGGCGAGCTCGTCGGCGCTGACCTCACCGGGGCGGGCGACCAGGTGCACGGCCGGTCGCGCGTCGTCGGCCGCCAGGGCCTCCCGCAGCTCCTCCCCGGTGTCGCCGAGCGCGTCGGCGAACGCCTGCGCGATCCACCGGGGGTGGGCGTGGCGGAAGGCCAGGTTGCCCACCGCGTCCCGCTCGGGGTCGGGGGCCAGCCGGTCCACCCAGCCCGCCTCGTCGTGTTCCAGCACCCGCCGCATCACGGCGTTGACGAACCCGGCGGCGAACGACCCGACGGCGGCCCTGGCCAGGTCCACGGTGGTGGACACGGCGGCGTGTTCGGGGACCCGGGTGCGCAGCAGCTGGTAGGCGCCGAGCCGCAGGACGTCCTGGAGCGGCCCGTCGACCTGGTCGAAGGGCCGGTCGCTGCACGCGTCGAGGACCGCGTCGAGCAGCCCCCTGGCCCGGCAGGTCCCGTAGGCGAGCTCGGTGGCCAGGGCCGCGTCCCGGCCGGAGATCCGCCGTTCGCGCAGCAGCCCGGGCAGCACCAGGTTGGCGTAGGCGTCGCGTTCGCGCACCGCCGCCACCGTGTCCAGGGCGGCCTGCCTGGCGGCGTCCTCCACCGGGGGCCGGGCGGGTCCCTTCCTGCCCCGGGGCGGCCGGGACCTGTCGTTCGGTCGGGGCCTGCGTCGGCCGTGTCGGTCGGGATTGCTCACGCCAGTTCCTCTCCTGCCTCGACGCGGGCGCCGCGCGCCCAGTCGACGGCGGCCATCCGCTTCTTCCCCGGTGCCTGGACCTCGCCGAGCACCACCGGGTCGGTCGCCGTGCCCACCAGCACCCGCCGGCGTTCCACGACGATGCGGCCCGGCGCCGGTGGGTCGTCGACCACCACCGGCAGCACCGGGCCCAGTTTCAGCCGTTCGCCCCGGAACTCCGCCCAGGCACCGGGGTCCGGTGTGACGGCCCGCACCAGGCGGTCGACCGCGAGCGCCGGCCGGGTGAGGTCGACCCGGGCGTCGGCCACCTCGATCTTGGGGGCGTAGCTGACCCCCTCCGCCGGCTGCTCCTGGGCCACCAGGGAGCCGTCCTCGATGCCGTCGAGCGTGGCGAGGAGCAGGTCGGCCCCGGACACGGCCAGCCTGTCCAGCAGGTCCCCGGCCGTGTCCCGGCGTTCGATCCGTTCGGTCACCACTCCGTACACCGGCCCGGCGTCGAGCTCACGCACCAGGCGGAAGGTGGACGCGCCGGTGTAGTCCTCCCCGGCCCGCACGGCCGCGGGCACCGGGGCGGCCCCGCGGTAGGCGGGCAGCAGCGAGAAGTGCAGGTTCACCCAACCGTGGCGGGGGATGTCGAGGGTGGCCTGGGGGAGCAGCGCCCCGTAGGCGACCACCGGGCAGCAGTCCGGGGCCAGGTCGGTGAGGGTGGCCCGGAACCCGGGGTCGCCAGCCCTGGCCGGGGTCAGCACCTCGATGCCGTGGTCGGCGGCCAGTTCCGCGACGGGGGAGCGGAGCACCCGGCGACCCCGGCCGGCGCGGGCGTCGGGGCGGGTGACGACCGCCACCACCTCGTGCCGTGGGGAGGCGAGCAGCGCGCGCAGCGACGGCAGCGCGACCTCCGGGGTTCCGGCGAAGACGAGTCGCACGAGTCAGCGGCCCCTTCCAGGAGACGGGTTCGGGTTGTCGTCGGGGGTGGAGCGGCCGTGGCCGAACCAGTCGGCCGTCCGGATCCGCTCCAGGGCGTCCTGCCGGGTGCCGGAGGTGAGCCGGTCGAGGAGGAGGACACCGTCGAGGTGGTCGGTCTCGTGTTGGAGGCAGCGGGACAGGAGTTCGCCGCCCCGCACCTCCACGGCTTCCCCGCGCATGTTCCAGCCACGGGCGACCACGGCGTGGTGGCGTCGGCAGGGAGTGGTCAGGTCGGGGATCGACAGGCACCCCTCCCGGGCCTCCCGGACCTCGTCGCCCAGCACCTCCAGGCTGGGGTTGACGAGGTGCCCGGCAGCGCCGTCGCAGTGGTAGGTGAACACCCGGAGGCCCAC
>NZ_AGVX02000708.1 GCF_000239155.1 Actinoalloteichus spitiensis RMV-1378 | reverse complement strand
GGGAGCCGCCGCGAGGGTTCGGGAGTTGTACGACCAGGCCAGGGCCCGGCGGATGGGGGTGCCGGTGGATCGGCTCCCCGAGTTCAGCGGGCACGGCGCGGCCCTGCACGCGCGGGTGGCGAACGCCCTGGACTCGGTGGACGAGTTGGACAGGAGGTCGGGGGCGGACGGCGGGGGCCGGTTCGTGACGGAGGCCAGGAACCGCTGCGGTCAGCTCCTGGCAGCGGTACGCGCGGCGGAACGGATGCCCGCGCCCCGTCGCCGCGCGGCGCACCGGGCGATCGACCGCGAGTTGGCGGTCGTGGAGACCGAGCTGCTGCACCGCTTCGACGTCCACCCCTGAGGTCGAGTGCCCCGGTGGGGGCCGCGGCGGCGGTCGCCCGGGTCCGCCGCGGCCCCCGGGCGGTCAGCCCCGGCTGACGAAACCCTCGGACACCAGCCAGTCCAACGCCACCTGGTCGGGGTCGGCTCCGTCGACGTCGACCCGGGCGTTCAGGTCCGCCATGACGTCGTTGTTGAGGGCCTCCGCCACCGGGATGAGGACCTCCTCGATCTCCGGGTGCTCGGCGAGCGTCTCCGTGCGCACGGTGACCGCCGCGTTGTACCGGGGGAAGAACGACAGGTCGTCCTCGAGGACCACGAGGTCCAGGCCCTTCACCCGACCGTCGGTGGAGAAGATCTCACCGAAGTTGCAGGTCGTACCGTCGGCCGTCGCCTGGTAGATCGGGCCGGTCCCCAGGGTGTGGATGTTGCCCGGCTCGGCGGTGAAGCCGTAGGTGGCCTCCACGCCGGGCATCCCGTCGTTGCGGCTGGCGAACTCCGTCTCCAGGCAGAAGGTTCCCTCGGCGGGATCGGCGTTGACCAGCTCGGCCATCTCGGAGAGGGTGTCCACCCCGAGGCGGGCGTGGTTGGCCTGGTTGAGCGCGAAGGCGTAGGTGTTGTCCACGGGCGACATCGCGATCCACTCGATGCCGTGCCGTTCCCGGTCGATCTCCCGCACCGCCTCGAACTGCTCCTGGGCGTCGGGGATCGGGTCGGTGAACCCGTTGTAGCTGATCCAGGACGTTCCGGTGTACTCCCACTGGAGGTCGATCTGACCTGCCTCCAGCGCCTCCCGTGCGCTGTTGGAACCCTGGATGTTGGTGAGGTCCCGGATTTCCGCTCCGGCGGCGGCCAGGGCGAACTCCGCGATGTAACCGAGGATCCAGTTCTCGGTGAAGTCCTTGGACCCCACGGTGAGGGTGACGTCCTCCAGCCCGGGGAGGGGCTGGATCGTTCCGGGGCCCACGTCGAGCGGCAGGGCCGATCCGGAACTGAGGCCGCACCCCGACAGCGCGGTGGCGGTGGCGGCGGCGGCCGCCAGCAGGGCACGTCTGGTGCGTTTCCGACTCATCGCAGTCCCTTCGGTCCCAGCAACTGCTCGGCCAGGCCGCCCAGCC
>NZ_AGVX02000709.1 GCF_000239155.1 Actinoalloteichus spitiensis RMV-1378 | reverse complement strand
CCCGCCGACGCGGCGATGTCCCGGACCGTGGTGGCCGCGAAGCCCTGCTCGAGGAACAGGGTGTCGGCTGCGGCGAGCACCTTCGCGTGCGTCTCGCTTCGTAGTCGATCTCGTGTCGTGCCCATCGGAACCACCAAACTGAACGTGTTCACTGAACTTGTTCAACAGACAGTGGCGGTCCCGCGCCTCCGCCACCCGTCACGGCATCGGCTCTCCTGCCCCTGGTCCGCGCGTCGCCGGCACCGCGCTCGGTCACGGTGCCGAGGGCCGGGCGCCGTCCTTCCCGCGTCGTCCCAGGTGATCAACGGCACGGCCCGGCCTCCACCGGACCCCGTCGAGCGTTGTCAGGAACCCGTCCCGCCGCCCGTGCGTGTGACCACCCTGGGCGGATCGGCGTCCCCAGCCGGGTGGCGCGCTGGAGGTCGCCTGGTGCGGGGAGGTGCGGTCCGGGCGGGCAGGCCCGTGCGCCGGGTCGAGGTGTGCTGGCACCCCACCTGGGTTCGCCACGACGTCGGGATCCCGCCGCCGGCGTTCCCGCACCGCCCGGCGGGCGTCGGGGTTTCCGTGGTCAGGGTCGGGAACGCGTGACGTCGGTGTCGTCCCAGCCCAGCACGGACAGCGCCACGCCCGCCCGGTAGTTCGCGATGCCCACCGCCGAGTAGGCGATGAGCGGGCTCGGCAGGGCGTCGAACCGGAACCAGGCCACGCCGGAGCTCTTCTCGGGTTCCCTGTTGAACGGAACTCCCGACCACCCGGTCGCCTCGAAGAACAGACCCAACCGGGGTTCAACGCCGGGAGCGGTGACGTGCGCGGTGTGGACCAGCCGCAGCTGGTCCTGGCTGACCGAGACGCCGACCTCCTCGCGCGCCTCGCGGGCGGCTCCGGCGAGGACCGACTCCCTGGCCTCCAGTTTTCCCGCCGGCAGGTGCCACTGGCCGTCGAACCTCGGGTCGGGGTCCCGGCGCAGGCTCAGCAGGAGCTCGTCGTCGCGCACCAGGATCAGGTGCACGTCGACGAGGTGGCGGTCGGGCATCGGGTGGCCTCCGGACGGGCAGGCGGGGGAGGCGTGCGGTCCCGCAGAGCTTACGACCGCCTCATCTCCGCCTCCTGCCGGCCGGTCGCCTCCCGCTGGTCCCAAGGGCCCAGGTGCCGTTCCGCGAGGCGGCGTCGGTGCTCCAGCACCGCCCGCACCGGGTGGAGCCGCGACGTTGTCCGCGCCGCGCGACCGGGCCTACGGTGGAGGCAGCCCCTCGACGCGAAGCCGGGAGGTCGAGTGGAACGGGGACCGCGGGAAGGTCCGGCGATCGTGCCCTCGTCCCGTGGAGGGCCTAACAGTGCGAATGATCTTCGTGAACCTGCCGGTCAGGGACCTCGAGCGGTCGAAGCGGTTCTTCGGCGAGCTGGGTTTCTCCTTCGACCCCACGTTCTCCAACGACACCGTCGCCGGGATGGTCGTCGAGCGGAACATCTACGTGATGCTGCTGGAGGAGGAGCAGTTCCGGCAGTTCATCACCGACGAGATCAGCGACACCTCCACCACCACGGAGGTGCTGACCTGCCTGTCGGCGGACAGCAGGGAACAGGTCGACGAGCTGGTGGCGAAGGCGATCGCCGCCGGCGGACGGCCCTGGAAACCGCCGGTGGAGGACGGCCCCATGTACGGCGGGAGCTTCCAGGACCCCGACGGGCACGTGTGGGAACTGGTGCACATGGCCAGGACGTAACAGCTCCCGCTCCCTCCTATCAGTGGTTGTCGGGGTGCGGTCCGGTGCCGCACACCGTGCCGGCCGGCCCGCCCCCGGTGGGACGTCGCGGGGGCGCGGACCACGTCACCCGCCGGGGGAGGCGTGGTGGCCGTCCTCATGCCTGTGTCCGTCGCTCTCGGTCTCCAGGCCGCCCTGGTGACCGAGGGCGTGCTCGGGAGGGGGCTCGTCGTGCTGAGCCTGGCCGGTCCGCGGGGCGGGACGCCCGGGGGTCGTCGCGGGTGAGCACCGACCGACCCCCGGGCGCGGGGACTCACCCCTGCTCGCGGTCGTCCAGCAGCGCCGTCTGCACCATCCTGACCGCCCGCCGGCGGTTGACGTGCTGGGCCCGGCCCACCGGGAGCGTCTTGGGCCGCAGGTCCCCCAGGAACCGCCCCTCGTCCTTCGGGCAGGAGAACATCAACGCCGGGGTCCCCAGCTCCCACATCTGCCGCACGACCGGATCCCCCATCGCCCGGTTCGCCCCTGCCGTGCTCCTGGCGATGATCACGTGCAGGCCGATGTCCGCCGCCTGCGGCAGCATCGGCAGCAGCGGTTGCAGCGGGCTGC
>NZ_AGVX02000710.1 GCF_000239155.1 Actinoalloteichus spitiensis RMV-1378 | reverse complement strand
TCTCCTGGTTTGGTGGCTCATTCCGACCGGGGGGTGCAGTACACGGCGTTGCGTTACAGTCAGCGGTTGAGCCGGTCGGGGATCGCGCGGTCGGTTGGGCGTCGGGGTGATTCCTACGATAATGCGCTAGCGGAGTCGGTCAACGCGTTGTACAAGAAGGAGCTGATTTACCGGAAGGGCCCGTGGAAGGGGGTTGCGGACGTCCGCGCTGCTACTGCGGAGTGGGTTCACTGGTATAATCACCACAGGCTGCACAGTTGGTGTGGGAATAGGCCACCGTTGGAGTACGAGGAACGACACTGGCGACAGGCCACAGCGGTCTGAACGCACACGAGCGTGGGAGG
>NZ_AGVX02000711.1 GCF_000239155.1 Actinoalloteichus spitiensis RMV-1378 | reverse complement strand
GGACACGAGCACACCCGCCGCCAGCCACACCCAGAGGGCGACGGGGAACGCGTCCTTGCCCGGTTCGGCGCCGCCCTCGGCCGGGCCGGCCTGGGCGGTGTCGCTCGTGGTCGTGGAGGTGTCGGTGGGTGCCGTCGTGGTGGGCGCCGCCTCCGTCTCCTCAGGGCGGTCCGGCCGGTCTGAGGCCTCCGGCATGCTGTGCGCCGGTTCCACGGCCCGGCCGTCGTTGAGGGGGGTGGGTTCGAAGGAGAGCCAGCCGAAGCCCTCGAAGTAGCCCTCCACCCAGGCGTGGGCCTCGTTGTTGGTGACCAACCGGGACGTCCCCGTCTGGTAGCCGGGGCTGAAGCCGACCGCGACCCGGGCCGGCACCCCGATCGACCGGAGCAGTACGGCCAGGGCCGAGGAGTACTGCTCGCAGTACCCGGTCCGACCCTCGAACAGGAAGTCCGCGAGGGCGTCCGATCCGCTGCCCGTCTCGGTCTCCAGGCTGTACCGGAACCCGTTGGTGGGGTTCCGGAAGAAGGAGGTCAGCGCGTTGGCCTTGTCGATCTGCGCCTCGTGGGGGGCGGTCAGCCGTTCGGCCAGCGCGCTCACCTCGGGAGCGATCCCCTCCAGCTGGAGGTACACCGGGTCGACGTTCTCCGGCGGGGGTGCCGTGCGCAGCTCCTCGAGCGGGTACTCGGGCACGACGGCCTCGACCGCGTAGGGCGTGGCCCGCCGGCTCTCCTCGGCGTAGATGAGACCGGAGCGGGCGTCGTAGCGCCAGCCGGGAGCGACGTCGTCGACCCTGGTGGGCACCCCGAACACGGGCAGCCAGTGGTCCTGGTAGTTCAACGGCTCGACGCGGATGCGGTTGCTCTCGGCCGGCAGCAGGGTGCTGCCGGCCGGGCGCGGCAGAGGTCGCCCCGAGGCGACGTCGACGCCCTCGTCGACGGGGCCGAGCCGCCACCCCTCCCCGGGGTCGTAGTGGCTGAGCGTGAAGGCTCGCAGGTACTGCCGCTCCCGCATCCCCTCGATGCGCAACAGTTCGATCGTGGTGTCCCGGTCCAGCTGGCCGCGCAGTGAGGTGAAGGTGTTCAACCCGACGCCGTAACCGCCCTGGTCAGCCGACCCGCCGCCACCGCTCCCACCAGGGAACCGCCCTTCGGTCCCGATGAAGGTGAGACTGGCGCCCGCCGCCAGCGCCACCGCCACCGACAGCGCCGTCGTCGCGGTCGCCGCCGGCGTCCACCGGCTGCGGGGCGCGCCGCTGTCCGTCGCGGAGCCCGCGAGGGGGCG
>NZ_AGVX02000712.1 GCF_000239155.1 Actinoalloteichus spitiensis RMV-1378 | reverse complement strand
CCGCGGGCCGCGCCTGCCGGCGGGGCGGGCCGTCCACGGCCACCCCGGCCCCGCTCGTCCCCGACGAACCGGGCCACGCGGCGGGCGCGCGCACCACTGGCGGAAGCCCGCGCCCTCCCGCCGCCCCGCCGTGAGATCACCAGCCGCCTCGTCCCCGCCGACCGGGTGGTCGAGCACCCGGCAGGAAGGGCGCCCGGCGAGCGGACCGCCCGAACCCCGAGCCCGTCGACACCGCACCCCCGCCGCCAGAGCAGTGGGACCCCCGGGCGTGGGCGGGCCCGGAGGACCGCGGTCAGTCGCCGATGGTCACCGCGACCTTGCCGCACCCGTGCGGCCGTGGGGACGCGCCCAACTCCGAGGGCAGGTCGGACAGGTTGATCACCCGGTCGATCACCGGTTGCAGCGTGCCGGCGTCGGCGCAGTCGACCAGCCGGCCCAGGAGCTCCCGGTCCGAGCGGGCGACCACGTTCACCGCGGTGACGCCCCGGCGGGCGAGCGCGGACACGTCCGCCGCGCCCCGGGTGCTGGCCACCCGCCCGCCCGGCCGCACCAGCTCGCTGAGGATCACGAACCGGTCGGCGTCGCTGACCAGGTCGACGAGCCCGTCCACTCCCTCCGCGTAGCGCTCCCGGACCTCGGGCAGCCAGTCCCCGGAGTAGTCGAGCACCTCGATCGCGCCGAGCAGGTGCAACAGGGTGCGGTCCTGCGGCTGGCCGGTGCTGACGACCGCCGCGCCCCTGGCGTTGGCCACCTGGACGGCGAGGGTGCCCACCCCACCCGAACCCCCCACCACCAGCACGGGACCCCGGGTCGGGGCCACCAGCCGGCTCCGGCGCGGGGGAACGACCGCGTCAACGGCGAGCAGCGCGGCCGTCCCGGCCAGGGGCAGCACCCCGGACTGGACGAAGTCCAGCGTCGCGGGCCGACGCGCGAGGAGCCGGGCGGGAACCACCAGGTACTCCGCGAACGCGCCCGGGCCCTCGTGGGGGACTCCGGGCGGGAGGAAACCGAGCACGCCGTCACCCGGAGCCAGGTCCGCCACCGCCGAACCCGCCTCCACGACCAGGCCGGCGAAGTCCAGCCCCAACCCCCCGGGAACCCCGTCACGCGCCTGCGCGACCGCGTCGAGGTCGGCGTGGTTCAGCGAACTGGTGAGGACGCGGACCAGCACGTCTTCTGGGGCCCGGACGGAGGGGGCGGCCACCTCCGCGACGCGCGGTGGCCCGCCCTGTCCGGTGAGCACGGCGGCTCGCATGTGCTTCCGCCTCCCTTGCCTGGGGCCTCGGTCGCGACGCGGTTCCGGGCGGACTGGGGAGTCCCGTGACCGACCACGCTAACACCGCTGCGGTGTTTGCGCAGGTCACGACCGCTGTACCTGCTGCTGGTCGGCCAGCGGGGAGGGAGCGCCCGGTCGTGGTGGCGGTGCCAGGACTGCTGCGACGGCGCGCCGACGACGGCTCCCGAGTTCCCGGTCGCGACCGGCGCCGACCAGGAACGGGACGCCCCGGCGACGACCACCGTGTTCCGCCGCGTGCGGCGGTGGCGCGCCCCCGGCGCTCACCGGCCGGGCCCCTCGACCAGCCCGGCGCGCCCGGGTAGCTCGGCCGGGATCACTCGGTGGTGGCGGCGCCCCATCACCCGGAGCGTCGGTGCCGACACGCAGAATGACCGCCGGGTGCGCCCGCCCCGAGCCGACGAACGACGACCGAGGAAGGACCCCGCCGATGGCCCCCGCCGAGATCACCATCGCACCGGACCGCCAGGACATCACCACCACCGTCACCTTCGACGCCCCACCGGCGGCGGTGTTCCGCGCGATCACCGACCCGGAACTCATCCCGCGCTGGTGGGGCGGCGGCAACTTCGAGACCACGGTGGAACGGCTGGACCTGCGGCCAGGGGGACTGTGGTGCTACGTCAGCCGGGACCCAGCCGGCACTCCCTCGGTGTTCCGGGGCGTGTGCCACGACGTCGACGCGCCGAAGCGGCTGGTGCAGACCCTCGAGTTGGAGGGCGTGCCCGGGGGAGTGCAGCTCGGCGTCTTCACCTTCGAGGACCTCGGCGGTCGGACACTGCACCGCCAGGTGTCGGTGTTCCAGTCCGTCGAGGAACGAGACGCCTGGGTCCACCCCGGGATGAGCGAGATCATGCGGGAGGGCATGCGCCGGGTCGGCGAGATCGCCGAGGGCCTGTCCTGATCAGCCCCGGCGGAACCCGCCCTCGGAGTTGATCACCTGCCCGGTGACCCACCGGCCGTCGTCGCCGACCAGCCAGCTGATCAACCGGGCCGGGTCGTCCGGGCCACCCCACGCTCCGCCGGGAAAGCGCCGCCGCACCTCCTCGTGCGCGGCGGGCGGGGCGTAGCCGGTGTCCACCGGACCGGGGTTGACCGCGTTCACCGTGATCCCCCGGTCCGCGAAGTGGTCGGCGAGACTGGGGGTGATCGCCGCCAACGCACCCTTGCTGGTGGCGTAGGCGATCTCGTTCCGCATCACCCCCAGGTCCTGCCCCGAGGTCAGGAAGACGATCCGCCCGCCGGGGCGGCCGTCGTGCTGGCGGCCGAACGCCTGGGCCAGCAGGAGGCTCGCCCGGGCGTTCACCGCGAAGTGGGCGTCGAGGTCGGCGGCCTCCAGCACGTCCAGCGCACCGTCCGAACCGCTCAACGCCTGGTTGCACACCAGCACGTCCACATGCCCGAGGCACTCCACCGCCGTCCGCGTCACCTCGGCCGGACCGGCGGGCTGGGCGAGGTCGACGTCCCCGTGCGCGACGACACCCCCCGGGCGGGCGCACTCGGCCACCCCGGAGACGACGGCGTCCACCCCACCCGGGTCCGCGCCCCACGGCTGCCGTTCGTCGTGCGGAAGGTGGTGGTGCAGGAACAGGTCCGCGCCCAGCGCGGCCAACCGGCGGGCGACCGCGTACCCGATGCCGGCCCGCCTGCTCACCGCCGTGACCAGTGCGGACCGTCCGAGCAGCGGAAGCGGGGTTGGTCGCAGCTCGGCAGGGGAGGGGAGACCGGTCACGAAGGATCCTCCTGGGCGGCGGGAACCACGGCGGGCGAGGTCGTCGAACCGGATCGAGCGTAGGCCCCGGGGGCAGCGGCCCACGAACGCTTTTCCGGCCACCCACCCCCCGACCGGGAGGCAGCGGAGGCGGGCGCGTGCCGGGGTGAACGCGAGGACCACGCACTCCGTCGGGAGCGGGGATGGCCCGGAAGCGGCGTCGAACCGGGGCCGGTGTCAGAACTCGACCTCGGGGCGGCGGAGCTCCACCACCACGTGCCGATCCGCGATCTGGTGCTCCTCCTCGGAGCCGGCGACGACCCAGCCCGGCAGGTACCAGACGTCGACTTCGTCGCCGGGGCGCGGCATGCGCGTCGGCGCCACCCCCAGGACCACCGAGGCCACCACCCGCCGGGCACCGCCGTCGCGGAACCCGATCCGCAGCTGGCACAGCACGGTGTTCCCGCTGACCACCGCTCGGCTGGTGGCTTCTCCCACGTCCAGGACCCGGCCCGTGGTCAGGCTGCCCCGCTCCCGGACCGACCGCCGACGTTCGGCTTCCTCCCACTCGCTCCGCAGGGTGTGCCAGGCGAGCAGGGCCATCAGCGCCCCACCGGCCAGGAACGACCAGAACGTCGCCGCCAACGACCCGGGCGGGCGCACCCCCTGCGCGTCGAGGGCCAGGTAGGTCCACCCGAAGCCGAGCGCGTACCCCAGGCCCAGCTGGCCGAAGAGCAACCACAGCGGGGAGACGCCCTCGGAGGTGGCCACCGCGCCAGCCAGGGTGAAGGCCGCCGCCAGGGTCAGCAGCAGCCCGAGCACGACACCGATCACGATGACCGTGACCACCACGCCGGTGCTCGGACCGCCGGGCAGGTCCGCCGCCCACAAGGACGGGCCGATCCCGTACCGGACGGCGACGAGGTTGGCCACCAGCGCCAGTGCGGCGAACACCAGCGCGCCGACCGGTCCCACCGGCCCCAGCTCCCCGTGCCCGTCCCGCTCGTCGTCCCGAGACTGCCCGGCGACACCCTGTCCGGTCATGTCCGCCTCCGTGGTGCCGGTGACCCCGAGCCGGAGCGTAGCCGCCCACCACGACACCGGGGCGTCGTCCGGGCGGACATCAGCACGTCTCCGTACGGCGTGGGGACCGGACGCCGCCCCGAGCCACCCGCGCCCGCCCACGGGAGCGGCCGCCGACTCCCGGGTTCCAGCGGAGCCGGCCTCCCGAATCAACCCGAGATGCCCGTGGTGCGGTCCACCACCTGCGAGACCGCGAAGTCCGCCGCCGCGCTCAGGTAGGCGTCGGCGACCGGGTCCCTCCATCCCCAACCCCTCGGCCAGGAACGCCATCGCGTGACGCACCGCCGCGTCCACCCACCCTCCTCGCCCTCACCACCGCTGAGCCCGAACGGGATCCAGTGCTCCGGTGCCTCGGCGAAGGGGCAGGTGAACGCCGTGCGCGGCGCGTCCCCGCCGGGCGGGGAGGCCGGCAACCGGACCGTCGCCCGCAGGGACCCCTCCCTCGCCGTCAGCGCGACCTCCCCGTCGCCCTGCGCCATGTGCGGGTCGCGCGTGCAGGAACAGGCGACCGTCCACCCGGACCGGCAGTACAGGGTGCTGCCCACGGGAGCTGCTCCGGACAGCCGAACGAGCACGCCGGTTCCGCGCCCCACTCGAGTACGCCGTGACCGGCCGAGCAGTGGCCTGCGAGAGTCGCCCCGAGCGGTGAGGCTCGTCATCGGAGGGGCGAGGGAGGAGTCACGGGATGGACTACCGTCGAGCACTGGAGGCCCTGGTCGGGTGGGCGTCGACCCGTGACGACGTCCGAGCGCTCGTGCTGACCGGATCCGCCGCCGCCGAAGGTGCCCACCCGCTCTCCGACCGGGACATCGAAGTGTTCACCACGGACACGACCGCACTCCTGCGGGACGAGTCGTGGTGGAACGACCTCGGCGAAGTGCTGGTCGTCGAACGGCTCGAGGACGGCGCGGGCAACCCGACCCGCCTGGTCTACTACGCGGGCGGAAAGATCGACTTCACCCTGCTGCCAGCGCGGCGACTGCCCGGCCGAGTCCACGCACGCCCGTTCCAGGTACTGCTCGACAAGGACGGCACCGCCACCACCGCCAGGCTGTTCGCACCCGACCCCGCGCCGCCCTCGCCCGAGGAGTTCGACGAGTCGGTCAACTGGGCGTGGGCGGCCGCCCTGATGCAGGCGAAGGCGATCGTGCGCGACGAGCCCTGGTCGGCGAAGCTGCGCGACCAGGACCTGAAAGCCGAACTGCTGCGGATGATCGAGTGGGACCACCGCGCCCGGCACGGGACCGCCGTTGACACCCGCTACCTCGGCACGAGGATGCGGCAGTGGATGGACACCGACATCCAGCAGGCCCTCGGGCACTGCTGGGCCAGCCTCGACGCCGCCGACTCGACGCGGGCGCTGCTCGCGACCACCCGCGTGTACCGCGCCCTCGCCGAGCGCACCGCCACGGCACTGTGCCTCCCCGCATTCGATCACGAGCGAGTCGAGACCGAGCTGCGCACCATCCTCGCCTGAGGCGACCGGACCCCCGGTGGACGTCCGGGCCGTACCTCGCCTCCCCGGTGGGGAGCGGACGGCGCGCCGCCTCCTGTCCCGGGCTCGTGTCCGTCTCGGGCCCTAGGTCCTGTCGGGACCGGCCCACGGTCCCTGTCCGACCGCGCCCGGCCAGCAGAGGATGTGCACAAGGGCGGTGTCCGACCACCGCGTGGGCTGGGCGCGAGGACAGGATGATGAGCACGATGAGAACGGCGACGGCCACCGGCACGTCGAGCCGGACCCAGGACGCGGGCCGGGCGGGGGCCCTCGCTGAGCTCCTGGTCACGGCGGCGACCCGGGCCCCGTCACCGCACAACACGCAACCCTGGCGGTTCGAGGTGCGCGGGAACGGCATCGCGCTGCACCTGGACCGGTCCCGACTGCTCGGGGTGGCCGATCCCGAGGGCAGGGAGGCGAGGCTGGCCTGCGGGGCGGCCCTGTTCAACCTGCGGTTGGAGGCGCGGGCCCGGGGCATCGCCGCCGTCACCGAGTTGCTGCCCGACCGGGATGTCCCGGACCTGCTCGGCGTGGTCCGGCTCGCCGGGCGGCACCAACCCACCGGGGAGGAACGGGCGCTGGCCTCGGCGATCCCCCGCCGGCACACCAACCGGCGGCCCTTCGCCGAGGAGCAGCCCCCGGAGCCGGTGCGGCACGCGCTGCGCCGGGCGGCCCAGTTGGAGAGCGGCCTGCTGGACTTCCTCGACGAGCCGACGCGGTTCGCCGACCTGGCCAGGATGATCAGGAGCGCGGAGGCCGCGCAGCGCGACGACGACGCGTTCATGGCGGAGCTGGGGCGGTGGACGACGGGGGTGGCCAGCGTCAGCGACGGCGTCCCGGTCCGGGCGAGCGGCCCGCCGCCCCTCGAGGAGGGCTTGGTCGCGGTCCGGCGGTACGGCCCCGGACACCGGCCCCCGCGCCCCTACGAGCGGGTTCCGCTGCTGGGGGTGGTGCTCACCGACGAGGACGACCAGCGCGCCCAGCTGGTGGGGGGCCACGCCATGCAGCGGGTGCTGTTGGCCGCGACGGCGGTGGGGTTGAGCACCTCGTTCGTCTCCCAGCCAATGGAGGTGCCCTCGGTCAAGGAGGAACTGGACCGCCTGGTCGGTTCGCGGGGGCACCCGCAGACCGTGCTGCGGGTCGGTTACGGGTACCCGGGGCTGCCCACCCCCCGCCGGACGGCGCGGGAGGTCACCAACGGCCTGCCCCCCGTGGCGGAACCCGGCTGAGGGCGTCGGTGGCCATTCAGGGGTGCGGCCGCGCGCTGGCCGCCCGGTGTCTCGTGGCTGGCCTTGCGGGTTCGGAACGGCCTTCCGGTGGTGGCTTCGCGGTGTCGCTGGGAAGGGGCCGCCGACACGGGCCGGGTGAGCGGCGCGGTGCGGCGGCCCCCCTGCACGGCGCCAGTTCCTGGCTGGCGGAGCAGGAAACCGCCTCCGCTCGGCCCGAACCTCCTCCCGGCACTCATCCGCCGTCCGAGTCCTGCACTCCCCGGGGCCGGACTCACGCGGCGCGGGCCTGCTGGCGCAGGTTCGTCACCGCGTCCCGCGCGGAGAGGAACGCCCCGGCCTGCCCGGCGACGAGATAGCCCAACAAGTCTCCGGCGCCGTGGACGCGGACGGCCGGCCGGGTGAGCAGCGCGTGGTTCCCGGAGGACCGCGAGGGCCAGGACACCCCCATCCCCCTCGGGGTAGGGGGTGCGTTCCCATGCGATGGAGAACGAGGAGATCAGGCCGCGCCGGTAGCGGGCGCCGTGGATGCGCGAGCCGGCGCGCACCGTGCCCGGGACCTGCGTTCGGCCGGGGAGAGCCGCCCGAACTCGACGGCGCGCTGCCCGCTCACGTGGTGGCCGGTGGGCACCCCGTTGGCTAGCGGGAGCCGTTCGTTCCTGGTCGGCTGTCCGCCGTGGTTCTCGGTCCCCCGCTGGGCGGACAAGCGTGTGGATGTCGGTGGGGTCCGGCTTCGTCTCCGTCGGACCGGGTACCGGCTGGCCATCTCCCGCACCTCGTCGCGGGTCCTCCTGGTCGGCGCCGTCGGCGGTGGCGGTGGGTCTCAGCGGTGCGGGCGGCGGGTGGTGGCCTGCCTCGTCGCGTAGACGGCGGCCTCCGTGCGGCGGGCGAACCCCAGCTTGTGCAGCAGCGACGACACGTAGTTCTTCACCGTCTTCTCGGCCAGGTTCAGCCGGCGACCGATCTGGCGGTTGGTGAGCCCGGTCGCCACCAGGTCCAGGATCCGCTCCTCCTGCGGGCTCAGGTCCGGGTACCGGGGGTCGCGCCGCTCCTCACCCTGCCGCACCCGTGCCAACACCAGGTTGGTGACCTTGCCGTCCAGCAGCGACTCCCCGGCGGCGACCGCCCGCACCGCGTCCACCAGGCCACTGCCGCTGATGCGTTTGAGCAGGTACCCGGCCGCGCCGGCCATGATCGCGGCGAACACCGCCTCGTCGTCGGCGTCGTCGGAGCCGAGCATCAGGCAGGCCGGCGGCGGGTCCACGGTCCGCCGGGTCTCCCGGCACACCGCCACGCCGTCGCCGTCGGGGAGCTGCATGTCCAGGATCGCCACGTCGGGACGCAGCGCCGGGATGCGCGCGAGGGCGTGCGCGGCGTCCCCCGCCTCGCCGACCACGTCGATGTCGGGCTCGGACTCCAACAGGTGGGCGATGCCCCGTCGCACGATCTCGTGGTCGTCGACGATGAACACGGAGACCGTCACCGTGACCTCCCGGCATGACCGCGACGCCCGCCGGCGGCGGAACGTCGACCCCGGGCCGGTGCCCCGGACTCGTCAGGGCACCTGCCCCTGCCCCTCCGACGGTAGTCCTTCCGGGGGACCTTCGCCGGTCGCGGACCCGGGCCGTTCGGCGGCGCGCAGGGGACCGACCGGACCTCGGACGCGGGGCGTCCGGGCCTCGCGGGCGGGCGGGGGTGGGCACGGTGGCCAAGCGCCATGGGGGCGCCAGCCGCCCGGGAACGGCGTCGTCCGCTCCCATCGCTGCTGGGAGCTCCACCCGTGACGCCGGCGGACGCGCGGTTCCGCCAGTCGGGCTCCTGCGGACGCCCGCAGGAGCGGAGGCCAGCTCCGACCCCTGACCAGGAGCCAGCACTCGAGGGGGCACGCCACCATCCCGCCCGCGACGCGTCCCGAGCCGGCGGGGAAGGCGCACGCCGGCGGGTAGCGGACGAGGGCGAACCGGGACCCGGAGCTGGTGGGCCCACCGCGATTCCGTTCGCGGCGGGCCCACCCGCCGATGTTCCTCCTCGG
>NZ_AGVX02000713.1 GCF_000239155.1 Actinoalloteichus spitiensis RMV-1378 | reverse complement strand
CGGGCCCCGGCCGCCCGGAGGCGGTCCACCGCCACGTCGACCGACGGTTCGGCGGCGGCCGCGAAGGCGGGTTCCACGCCGGCCCACCCACCCGAAGAGGCCCACCGGCCCGCGACGTCCCGGACCAGGGCGTTCGCCGGTTCATGCGCGGAGCCGGCCGCGGCGAGCACGATCCCGGTGCCCGGGTCGCGCGGACTCACCTCGGCTTCGGCCAGTCGGCGCAGCACCGAGGACTCCAACACCGGATCGGGGCCGAGGACGTCGGCGATGCGGATGTCCACCTCCGGCCTGCCCCGGCGGACGGCGTCGACCGAGCCGGGCACGTCCACCCCGGCGTGGTAGGCGTGGGACAGCAGCAGCGGCACCACCGTGACCGGCCCGTCCACCCTCGACAGCACGTCCCCGAAGCGGGGCGCGGAAAGCTCCAGGAAGGACAGCTGGACCTCCAGGTCCGGGCGCAGTGCCCTGACCACGTCCACCAACGTGGAGATCGTCGCGGCAGAGCGGGGATCACGACTGCCGTGAGCGACAGCGAGCAACATCGGGCACCACCTCAGCACGTCCTCGTGTCGGAACCGGCCCGCCGGTTCACAGCGCCCCGGCCAGGCCGCGACCTCGTAGCACCCGCCGCTCCACCGGTCGGAAGACGAGCAGTTCAATGCTGATCCCGACGAGGAGGATGAGCAAGATGGCTGCGATCACACCGGACATGCTGTTCAGGGCCCTCGCCTGGTCCAGGGTCTGCCCCAGGCCCACCCCCAGCTGGGGGGAGTTCGCGATGAGCTCGGCCGCCATCAGCGAACGCCAGGAGAACGCCCAACCCTGCTTGCAGCCGGCCAGGTAACCGGGCAGCGCGGCGGGGAGCAGCACCAGGCGGGCGCTCGTGAACGGCCCGGCGCCCACCGCCCGGCCCACCCTGGTCAACAGGGGAGGGACCTGGTCCACCCCGGACATGAGCCCGTTCATGATCGAGGGCACCGACCCCAACAGCACCACCGCGTAGATGGTCGCCGGGGTCAGCCCGAACCACAGGATCGCTGCGGGGACCCAGGCCACCGACGGGAGGCTCTGGAGCCCCGTGACGAGGGGGCCGACGGCGTTGCGCAGGAGGGGAAGCCTCGCCACCAACAGCCCCAGCGGAGTGGCGATGATCACGGCGGTGAGGAACCCGAGAATCGCGCGGTGCACCGAGACCCACAGCACACTCCAGATCTCACCGCCGCGCACCAGGTCGCCCACGTGCTCGCCGACCGCGGCGGGGGCGGGGAGCTTGAACTCGGGCCAGATCGCGGCCGCCCACAGGGCCTGCCACACCGCGACCACGGCGAGGACGGCCACCACCGGCGGCACCACCCGGGTGAGGGCCGCCCGCCACCAGGGCGTGCCCCGCTCCACCGGGGTGTCCAGCGCGTCGAGGCCAGCGGCCACGTCGGCCAGACCGTCGGGTTCGACGCGGGAGCCGGTCTCAGTGCCTGCCATGGCTGGAGATCACCTCCCGGAGGGCCGCCGTGATCTCCTCGGTGACCTCGGCCCCGGCCGCCCCGGTCGGACCGGCCGTGCCCCCGCCGTCGCCGGGGCGGAGCCTCCACTCGCCCACCACCCGGCCCGGGCGGGAGGACAGCAGGACGACCCGTTCGGCCAGGCGCACCGCCTCCCGCACGTCGTGGGTCACGAACACGACCGCCGTCCCCGTCGCCCGCCACACCCGCAGCAGCTCGGCCTGGAGGATGTCCCGGGTGATGGCGTCCAACGCCCCGAACGGTTCGTCCATCAGCAGCAGCGGCAGACCGGTCGCGCCGGTCCTGGTGCAGGCCAGTGCCCTGGCCAGCGCCACCCGTTGCCGCATGCCCCCCGAGAGCTGGTGCGGCCGGCGGGAGCCCTGGCCGCCGAGCCGGACCAGGTCGAGCAGTTCCTCCGCCACCGCGCGCCGTTCGGCGCGGCCGAGGCCCGCCACCCGGAGCGGCAGCTCGACGTTGCGCCGGGCGCTCAACCAGGGCATCAGGCCCGGCTCCTGGAACATGACGGCGGGGCGGCCCGTGGCCACGTCCACCGACCCCGTCGTGGGCTCGTCCAGCCCGGCCACCAGGTTCAGCAGCGTGCTCTTCCCACAGCCGGAGGCGCCCAGGAGGCAGACGAACTCGCCCGCCCGCACCGCCAGGTCGACGCCGTCGAGCGCGACGACGGCGCGTGGTCCCACTCCGAAGGACCTGGAGACGCCGCGCAGGCGGACGGCGAACTCCCGCTCGGGGACGTCGGCGTCCTGGGGGGAGGTCGTGGCGTCGGTGACGGCGGTCATGGGGTCTGCCCTCCTGCCCGGCCCCCGGCCCGCACCGGGGAGGTGTCGCGTCTGTCTCGGGTCGCGGTCGGCTGGTGGTGCGTGCACTCGGCGCCCACTGGCCACCGGCGCGGCTGGTCATCCCTCGCCCAGCCCGGCGTCGTCCACCGGAGGGCGGCCGGCCTCGGCGAGTACGGCGTTGAGCGGGCCGACGTCGACCAGGCCCTGGAGGTCGGGGACCGCCGAGCTCAACCCGGCGGCGACCGCGTCCTCGGCCAGCCGGGGGAACGTCGCGGCGAGCGGGTCGAGGTCCAGGTCGATGTTCTCGAAGGCCCGGTCGAGCACGGCCTGGTCCAGCGGCGCGCCGGCCAGGCGGTCCAACTCCGCGTTGACCACGCCCTTGGCCCGGTCCAGGTCCTCCTCCACCCAGTCGGTGCTCCGCAGCAGACCCCGCACCAGGGCCTCGACGGTCTCCGGGTGCTCCCGCAGGTACTGGGTGCGGACGACGAGCACGGTGGTGGGGAAGGCACCGTCGTCCCACCGGTCCCGTTCGTCGACGAGGACCTCGGCGTCGGCCTCCACGACCAGGCGGGAGGCCCACGGCTCGGGGAGCCAGCCCCCGGCCACCGCACCCTCCCGGAACAGGGTCAGCGTGTCCGGGTTCCTGATGTTCTGCACGGCCACCCGGTCGGGACCGTCCCCGCTGGGCAGGTCGAGATCGACCAACCACTTCCTGGCGGCCACGTCCTGGGTGTTGGCCAGCTGGGGGGTGGCCACCGATTCGCCGAGCAGGTCCTCCGGTCTGTCGATGTCGGAGCGCACCACCAGCTGCGCCCCACCGGAGGTGGCCCCGGCGATCAGGCGGGTGTGGGCGCCACCGGACTCCTGGAAGGCGGTGAGGGCGGGGTTGGAACCGAGGAAGGTGGCGTCGAGCGAGGCGCCGAGCAACGCGCCGACCGCGTCCGGGCCGGCGTTGAAGGTCTGCGTGACCAGCTCGGTGTCACCGAGTTCCTCCGCGAAGAGACCCTCGCTGACGCCGGCGACCGCCGCCGCGTGGGTCACGTTGGGGAAGTAGCCGAGGCGCAGCTCGGCGGCGGGCCCCAGGTCCGCCGGGCCGGCCGCCTCGTCCGCCCGGTCAGCGCGGCTGCACGCGGTCGCGGCCAGGAGCAGCGCGGCGCCGACCGCGACGGCGCGGGCGGGGCCTGTGCGCACGGGAGTGCCGATCATGCTCGTTCTCGTTCCTCTCCGGGGCGCGGTCAGGTGCCGTGGCCGAGTGCGCCCGGCGGCGGCCCGGCGGGTCCGTCGCCGTCGGGGAGCACCGGCAGGGGGCGGCCGACGAGGCCGGCCGCGGCGGTCGTGCCGTCGGCGGGGTCGATCAGCAGGAACGCCCCGGTGCGCCGGGAGACGGCGTACTCGTCGACGGGCAGCGCCTGGGCACAGCGGATCCGCACCCGCCCGATGTCGTTGAGCTCCAGCAGGTCCGGGGCGGGCGACGCCCCCAACCGCTGTTCGTCGAAGCGGGCGGCGAGTTCGGTGACGACCCCCGGCACGGTGCGGGTGCCGTGCTTGACCAGGAGCCGGGCGCCGGGACGCAGTGGGCGGTCGGCCAACCAGCACAGCGCGGCGTCGAGCTCCTCCCTGGGGGTGGGGGCCGCCGACGCGCCGGCGATCAGGTCGCCCCGTCCGATGTCGAGGTCGTCGCGCAGCACGAGGGTCACCGACTGGCCCGGCACCGCGTGCGGCAGCGGTCCGTCGGCCGTGTCGATGCGCGCCACCTCGGTGGCCAGTCCGGCGGGTGCGACGGTGACCGGGTCACCAGGTCGGACCACCCCGGAGGCCACCTGCCCGGCGTAGCCCCGGTAGTCGGGGTGCGCCGGGGTTCGCGGTCGGATCACGTACTGCACGGGGAAGCGGAACGGCCCGTCCCCGGGGTCGTTCGCCACCGGAGTGGTCTCCAGCAGCTCCAGCAACGTCGGTCCCGCGTACCAGGGCGTCGCCGCCGAGGGCCGTGCCACGTTGTCGCCGACCAACGCCGACACCGGGACCGTCCGCACCCGGTCGGCCGGGTACCCCAGCGCCGAGGCGTGGGTGGCGAACTCCTTGGCGATGGACTCGTGGACCTCCTGGTCGTAGCCGACGAGGTCGATCTTGTTGACCGCGAGGACGAGGTGGGGGACACCGAGCAGGGCGGCCACGGCGGCGTGCCGACGCGTCTGTTCCAGCAGCCCCCGCCTCGCGTCGACGAGGAGCACCGCCAGCTGCGCGGTCGACATCCCGGTCACGGTGTTGCGGGTGTACTGCACGTGGCCAGGAGTGTCGGCCAGGACGAAGGTGCGGCGGGGCGTGGCGAAGTACCGGTAGGCGACGTCGATGGTGATGCCCTGCTCCCGCTCGGCGCGGAGGCCGTCGACCAGCAGGGACAGGTCCGGTGCCGCGAGGCCCCGGTCCGCGCTGGCGCGGGTGACGGCGTCCAGCTGGTCGGCCAGGACCGACTTCGTGTCGTGCAGCAGCCGACCCACCAGTGTGGACTTGCCGTCGTCCACGCTGCCCGCGGTGGCGAGGCGGAGCAGGCGGGCGGGGGTGTCGTCGCCGTGTCGCGCACCGACCATCAGAAGTAGCCCTCTCTCTTGCGGTCCTCCATGGCGGCTTCGGAGAGCCGGTCGTCGGCGCGGGTAGCCCCGCGTTCGGTCAACCGGCTGGCCGCGACCTCGTCGATCACCTCGTCGACCGTCGCGGCGGTGGACTCCACGGCCCCCGTGCAGGAACCGTCGCCGACGGTGCGGTACCGGACGGTGGTGCGGCGGACGGTCTCGCCGTCCCGGGGGCCACCCCACGGCCCGCTGGTCAGCAGCATCCCGTCGCGGGCGAAGACCTCCCGCTCGTGGGCGAAGTAGAGGGAGGGCAGCGGCACGCCCTCCCGCGCGATGTAGGTCCAGACGTCGAGTTCGGTCCAGTTCGACAGCGGGAACACCCGGACGTGCTCCCCGGGCTGGTGGCGGCCGTTGTACAGGTTCCACAGCTCCGGTCGCTGCCGGCGGGGCTCCCACTGGCCGAAGGCGTTGCGCAGGCTGAAGACCCGTTCCTTGGCCCTGGCCCGTTCCTCGTCCCGGCGGCCTCCGCCGAAGACCGCGTCGAAGCGGTGCTCGGCGATGCTGTCCAGCAGTGGCACCGTCTGGAGCGGGTTGCGGGTGCCGTCGGGGCGTTCGGCCAGCCGCCCGTCGGCCAGCCAGTGTTCGACCTCGGCGACGAGCAGCCGCAGGCCGTACTCGGCGACCAGGCTGTCCCGGAACTCGATGACCTCGGGGAAGTTGTGCCCGGTGTCGACGTGCAGCAGGGGGAAGGGCACCGGAGCCGGCCAGAACGCCTTCACCGCCAACCAGACGAGCAGGGTGGAGTCCTTCCCGCCCGAGAAGAGGATCACCGGGCGGTCGAACTCACCGGCGGCCTCCCGGAGGACGTGGATCGCCTCCGACTCGAGGGCGTCCAGCGTGGACAGCGGGGCGGCGTCGGAACGCGCGGGCGGGGAGCCGGGGTGCCCCGGCGGGTTCGGGGAGTGCTGGGGTGGGGTGTGCGGCGTGATGTTGCCCATCGGCGCCTCTCTCGCGGCGGATCGGTGGCGGTGGTCGGGGGCGGCCCGGGGGAGCGGAGGTTCACCCGCCCCGCGACCGGGCCGGGGTGGGACGGTGGTCAGCCGTGCAGCCCGCACTCCGTCTTCAGGCGGCCGGCCCACCGACCGCTGCGCGGGTCGGAGCCGGGTGCGGGCCGGCTCGTGCAGGGCTGGCAGCCGATGG
>NZ_AGVX02000714.1 GCF_000239155.1 Actinoalloteichus spitiensis RMV-1378 | reverse complement strand
CGGGTCGTGGGCGGCGCCGCCGGTCCGCACGGCCCGCCACCACCGTGAGGTGAACGGTGGACGGTGCCCGTCGCCTCGAATGTCGTGTACCGGACCCGGTATAGCGGAATCGGAAAGTTGAGGACCTGAAGTTCAGGTTTTGTCGTCCGAAGGTGTCATACTTCGCGCCTTCTCACCGAAAGCGTCGTCGGCGCGGGAAAGGGGCGGCAACGCTGGAGGGGGTGGGGTCGCGCTGGTGTGGACCTGGCACGAAACCCCGCTCGGCCCAATCCCACCCCCTGAACGGGTGGTTGCCGGGAGGCGCGGGGGGCGCCCTAAGGTCAATCGCTATGAGCACCGCTCAGGGAGGGCTGGGCCCTCGCCTCCGCCAGCTCCGGGAGCGTTCCGGCATCAGTGCGCGGCGGCTGGCGGAACTGGTGGGGATGAGCCCCTCCACGGTCTGCCGCGTCGAGACCGCGAAGCGGCTCCCGACCGAGACCGAGGTCGCCTCCATCCTGGCGGCGTTGGGTGTCGCGGGTGAGACCCGCGCGGAACTCGTGGCGGAGGCCCGGAGGGCGCGGTACCCGAACTGGTGGGAGACGGCGCACCCGGCACTGCCGGCCGGGGTGTCGGCCCTCCTCGAGTTGGAGGGCCGGGCGACCCGCATCGTCGACGTCTCGGTGCTGGTGGTGCCCGCGCTGCTGCGCACCCCCGAGTACGCCAGGACCCTCGTCGGATTGGACGGCCTGGACCGGGAGGCGGTCGAGGCCCGGGTGGCGGTGCTCGTGGGACGCCAGGCGATCCTGTCGGGTGAATCGGTCACGCTGACGGCGTTCGTGGACGAGCAGGTGTTGCGCCGTCCGGTCGGCGGGCCGGCGGCGATGGCTCGACAACTGCGGCATCTCGCCCGGATGGCGACGAGGCCGAACGTCGTGGTCCGGGTCATCCCGGTGGATGTCGGGGCGCACCCGGCGCTCAGGGGTCCGAGCCTGGTCCTGGAGTTCGCCCGCGGCGGCCCGGTGGTGCACCTCGAGCACTGCCTCTCCGATGCCTTCCTCACCGACCCGGCCCAGGTCCGACCCCACGTCGAGGCATTGCCCGCGCTGGACGCGGTGGCGCTCTCCCCCGACGCGTCCCGGGAACTGGTCCTGGGTCACGCCGACGAGATGGAACAGCAGCACTGCGAGCGGGGACTGGACTGGCTGGCGCACCTGACCCCCCGGGCGCCGGACGGCTGAGGGCACTCCCGGTCGGGTCGTGGGAGTGGCCGAGGTCGGGTCGGGGACCCGCCGGTGTCCGCGCCCCGCCGTCCGGTCGGCGCACGCGCGGTCGGCCGCCGCACCACGAGCCCCGGGGGGGAAGGGGCGTGGAACACGGCGTCCTCCTCCGCACGCTGGACGGTCGTCGATGGTCCAACCCGACCGCGCACCGCGTACGAACGGCCGAACCGGGGGCACATACGATCGTCGGCATGACGACGACTGTCACCCTTTCCACCTCGCACGGCACCATCGTTCTGGAGCTCGACGAGCAGCGCGCCCCCATCACCGTCAGGAACTTCGTGGAGTACGCCCAGGCCGGCCACTACGACGGCACGATCTTCCACCGGGTCATCCCCGGTTTCATGATCCAGGGTGGCGGTTTCGAGCCCGGCCTCAAGCAGAAGAAGACCAACGACCCGATCAAGAACGAGGCCGACAACGGCCTGAAGAACGTGCGGTACAGCGTCGCCATGGCCCGCACGTCGGTCGTCGACTCCGCGACCGCGCAGTTCTTCATCAACCTGACCGACAACGATTTCCTCAACCACGGCAGCCGTGACTTCGGCTACGCGGTGTTCGGCAAGGTCACCGAGGGCCAGGACGTGGTGGACCAGATCGCCGCCGTGCCGACGGGCAACGCCGGCGGTCACCAGAACGTGCCCACCAGCGACGTCGTGATCACCAAGGCGTCCGTGGCCTGAGCCGGTCGCCGCACCGCCGGTCGCCTGCGGTTCAGCGCGGCCGACCGGCGACACCGGGCCGGGTCTGCCAGGGACGCGGCCCGGTGAGCGGCCGGTACTCCACCCCCAACGCGTCGAGCCGGGGCAGGTGGTGCGCGGCGAGCCGCCGTTCGAACCCGTCTGGTT
>NZ_AGVX02000715.1 GCF_000239155.1 Actinoalloteichus spitiensis RMV-1378 | reverse complement strand
GAGGCGGCACGGCGGTGGCCCGCGCCAGTGAGGCGACCGGACCACCGGCCGCGCCGCAGGAGGCCGGCGGGCCCGCCACCCGGAGGAGCGGGCCACCCCGCACCCGTCACCCGCTCAGCGAGAGCACCATCACCGGGTCGGTGGTGGGCTGGTCCGATCCGCCCGTGGGCTCGACGGTGACCCCGATCCCGTCGGCCCCGTCCAGGCCGTCCACCATCACCACGGCCCCCTCCCGGTCGTCGAGCATCCCCGCTGGTCGAACGTCCTCCCCCTCGATCAGCCACAGCTGGTAGCCGTGGTCGGCTGGCGCGTCCGGCATGCCCGCCACCAGGAGGACGGCCCGATCGGCCTCCCGGAAGACGACGGCGGTGGCCGTACCCGCGCGCTCGCTCTCCCCGCTGACCACCTGGTGTCCTTCGAGGCCAGCAGGGCGGACGACGCGGGCCCCGCCGCCTCGGCCAGCTCCTGCCGGAGGGCGTCCCGCTCCCTCCCGCAACTGGATGGCCTGCCCGCCCAGCACGCCGGCCAACACCGCCGCCGTGGCGGCCAGCGCGAGCGCCAGCGGACCACCCACCGCCGTCCCGATCCGGTGGCGACGTCGCCCGAGGGGCGGCGGCCCGCGTCTCGTCCAGCAGCGGGGGTTCCTGGCGGACCGTGGCGATCTCGGCCATCACCCGCGCACGCGGGCCGGGGCACGGCGTGCGCGGCAGTGCCCCCGCGCGCCGAGCCGCCGTCGCCCGCAGCTGTCGTACCTCCCGCGCGCACACCGGGCAGGCGGCGAGGTGCCCGTTCGAACTGCGCGTGCTCCGCGCCGGTGACCAGCGCGTAGGCCCCGTCAACGAGTGGATGTCCGCGTTCACCGCCCCACCCCCGGACGGTCGCGCAGCCGGATCAGGGCGTCGCGCGTCCTGGTCTTGATCGTCCCCAGCGGGGCGCCGAGGAGCTCGGCCACCCGCCGGTACGCGTGCCCCCGGGAGGAGGCGAGGAGCACCGACTCCCGCTGGAGGTTCGTCAACCTCGACACACGCAGCGGCGCGCCCGCACCCGCGCCCGCTCCAGCCGGATCGCGACGGTCTCCGCCACCTCGTCGAAGGGCCGCCGTTCGTCGAGGCGGCCCACCTCGCCTCCCGGGCGGTCGCGGACTGCTCCGAGCGGACCGGTCCACCGCCCGCCGGTGGGCCATCGTCAGCGCCCAGGTGTTCGCGGAGCCCAGCGCCGGGTCGTACCGCGCCGCGGTGTGCCACAGCTCGACCAGGACCTCCCGCGCGGACCTCCTCGGACTGGGCCGGATCGCGCGGCACCGCCCGTACCAGGGACGGCACGGGCCGGCGAGGAGGTCGAACGGCTGCCCGAAGGCGGACCCGTCCCCTCTCGACCCGAACCATCAGCTCCTCCGCGGTGGGGCCGACCAGCGCGCTCCGCCCACTCAGCCAGGACCACCTTCATCGTCGAGCCGACTCGTCACGTCCGTCCCTCGACGCGGCGGGCCGCGCGGATCGCCCGGCGACCCGGCCACCACGGCGCGACCCGGCCGTCCCGGCAGGCGACGGCAGTCCCACGGGCGGCTG
>NZ_AGVX02000716.1 GCF_000239155.1 Actinoalloteichus spitiensis RMV-1378 | reverse complement strand
CTGCCGGTGGTCGCCAAGCCGTGCAACACCCGACCCGCGAAGAGCGCACCCACCCCCTCCGCCCCCACCAACAGCAACGACGCCACCGCCGACATCCCCAGACCCCACAACAACAACCGCCGAGGCCCCACCCGCTCCACCGCCGCGCCGAACACGACCAACGCCGGCACGCTCACCAGCGAGTACGTCGCGAACAACGCCGTCGACGTCAACGACGAGAACGCGAACTCCCGCTGGTACAGCGGGTACAACGGGCTCACCATGTTCGCCCCCGCCGTCAGCACCAGCAACGCGGCGGCCGCGGCGACCAGCGCACCGGTCCCACCTCCCCCCGCGGGCCCCCGTGCCGTTCCCGGCACGCGCGAGGACCCCCGCCACCAGGTCCCACCGCCCAGCCAGCTCCGCACCGACCACCACGGCGAGACACCGAACCACCGGTCGGACAGCACACGTGATCGAGACACACGCCCAGGGTGCGCAACACGATAGGCGACGAAAAGCAAACGTTGATGCAGCGAACCGTACAGTTGCACTACATGATCGATCGCCGGCTCCATATGCTGCAGCTACTCGACCGGCACGGCACCGTCCACGCGGTGGCCACCGCCCTGCACTACACCCCATCGGCGGTATCGCAGGCACTCCGCAGCCTCAGCGCCGAACTCGGAACCGAGATCGTCCGACCCCGAGGACGCGGCGTCCGCATCACCCCCGCCGGCCGCACCCTGCTGTCCCACGCGGAGATCCTCTTCGCCCAGTGGGAACGGGCCCGCGCCGCCCTCGACGCCTACGACGAGGAACCGTCGGGCACCCTGGGCATCTGCGGATTCTCCACGGCGGCCGCCGTCGTCCTCCCCCGCGCCGCCGGCGCACTCCGGGAACGCTTCCCCCACCTCGGCATCCGCATCACCGAGGCGGAACCCACCGAGTGCTTCGACCTGCTGCTCTCCGGCGAGGCCGACATCGCCCTCGTCGTGGCCACGCCCGACACGCCCTCCCCCAGCGACCCCCGTTTCGACCAGCGCCCCCTCTTCGACGACGCCCTGGACCTGCTGATCCCCCAGGACCACCCGCTGGCGGGCGCCGGTGAGGTGCGGCTCGTCGACGTGGCGCACGAACAGTGGATCGTCTCCAAACCAGGATCGACCTACCACCAGCTCGTGCTCGCGGCCTGCGCGACCGCCGGCTTCTCCCCTCGGATCGCCCACCGCAGCGACGAGTGGGAGACCGCCACGGCGCTCGTCGCTCAGGGCTTCGGTGTCTGCCTGGTACCCCAGCTCGCCGGACTCCCCAGCACCCACCCGGTGTCCCGCCTCCGCCTGACCGGAGACCCCGCTCCGGCGCGCCGCGTTCTCACCGCCACCCGGCTGGGTAGCCGGGACCGCCCCGTGATCAGCAGCGTCCTCGACGCGATCACGGCCGTGGTTCGTCGACTCGACCTCCGTCCGCTGGCGGGAGCGGCTGACCACCCCGCAGCGGTCAGCTCGAACCTCCCTGACTGACCACCACCCCGCCGACCTCACACGCGTTGAGGGACCGCCGCCCGGATCGCCCCGGGCGGCGGCTGATCTCAGGCGCCGCCGGGCTCGAGGCCCAGCCGACGCCTGGCGTCGTCGATGCGCTTCAGGCCCTCCATCGCCGTAGCGCGGGCCGCCGCGCACTCCTCCACGCTGGTGGCGTTGGCGAGCAGCTCACCGGTGGCTCGCCAACGCTCGCTCGCATCCTCCAGCGCCCGTCGGGCGACGACGTCGTCGCCGACTTCGAGCGTCTCGACGTGGAAACCCAGACGCCGGTACGCCGACCGCGCGGCGGACTTGGCCGCGCGAACCTCGCGGTGCCGCGACGCTCCCAGGATGACGGGAACGAGCACTCCGGCGGCGACGGCGATCGCGCCGACGATCCACAGGATCATGGACACCATCTGTTACCTCGATCAGTTGACGGGGCCGCCAGTATCTCACCCGTTCGATGGTGCAGCTTCGCCTCGTTCCCGCCATCGGTCGCTGCCCGCTTCGAGGCACCCGGACCATCCTGGCCCGGGTTCGTCTGGACGTCGAGAACGGCGTCGTCCCACGGAGCATCGCGATCTTCGCACGTCGGAGGTGCCGGCGACCGGGTACCGGTACGGGGTGCGGTCCCCGGTTTGGGGGGCGGTGACCCGGCGGGGGGGCACTGCCTGGTGGACGAAGCGAGCCGGGTCAGGATGAAGGGATGCGCGCCCGGATCTGCCCGCTCCTCGTAGCGTGAAGTTCTCACTCTCCGTAGTGACCTCGTGGGGTCGTGGCGGGTTTTGCTTCGTGGGGTTGTGGGATTAATTTTGATTTACACTGAAACGATGGGTATAGATGAAACCAATGGGGTCGAAGCGGCTGGGGTCGGGGCAGGATGAGGTACGGCGGGGCCCTCCTCGTGCGACAACGGACCCCAGTCCGAACAGCCCTTACGACAGTCGAGTGATCATGGGGAGAAACCTGGTGCGTTCGGCCGGTCATGATCGGTAGGGTGTTCCCAGGTCATCGCCGCCCACTCCCACACTGGTGTGCCGCGCGGTGACCGCCGTGCCCCGCAGGATTTCAAGACTTCGCCCTCATCACCGACCGCGACGACGCGGCAGGCTGTGGGGCACCACCGACTGGACCCACTTCCGCCGCCCGCTGCTGAAAGGCCAGGCGCTCCGGGCGCCCGCGAGTGACTGCCTCGGATGGGCGGCCCGGCCCTGGGAGCCTTCTTGACCTACGTCATCTGGGCGCTGCAAGTGCCACTCGCACTGGTCCTCCTCATCTCCGGCGGGATGAAACTCGTCCAACGGGAAGAACTACTACTGGCGAACATGCCGTGGGCGGAGGATTTCTCCAGCCAGGAGGTCAAGATCATCGGGGGGATCGAGGTGGCGGCCGCGGCCGGCCTGATCCTGCCCGGCGTGCTCAACTTCCTCACCGTGCTGACGCCGATCACCGCCTGCGGTGTGGTGCTGCTGATGATCGGAGCCATCGTCGTGCACAGCAGGAGGTGGAAGTTCAAGCCAGTCCCGATCAACCTCGTGCTGCTGGTCATAGCTGGCGTCGTGGCCTGGACCCGGTTCGGCCCGGTGCCCTTCTGATCCCCCGGCCCGAGCGGGTGGGATTCGTTCCCGCCCCGGGCGGGTACCACCCCCGGTGAACGACGCGGAGCGCGGTAGCCAGCCGCGCCGACCGCACACCGTCAACGGGAGGAGGCCGACGACCATGGCCGAGCACACGCACGAGAGCGACGTCCTCTGGAACGAGTTCCACAGGGTGGTGAACATGTCCTCCCGCGAGCTCAGCGAGTGGCTACGGACCAGGTCGGCCGGGGAGACAACCGAGGAGTTCCCGGACCAGGCGGGAACGCCGACCGGGCAGGAGGTGTTGCGCATCCTCAACAAGCGGCGGACGGACCTGGAGGACGGCGATCTCCACGTGATGCGCCGGGTCGTGGAACGGGTGCACGCCGAACGCCGAGACGATCTGGAGCCCACCGGAGGCCAGGCGAGCTGGCGGCACCGGCTCATGTCGATCGGTCACGACCCGCTGAAACCCGTGTGACCGGAGTGCCGTCGAGACCGGGGGTCCGGTCGGCCTCACTGCTGCCGGTGGAGTGAGGTGGACTCTCCCCTGCTGGGGTTGGTGCGGTGGCGCGCGTATATGAATTCACTCAGCACTGAAGCGATGGATGCGGCCTATATCGAGGCACGTCCGTGACACCCTTCACCTCGTCGCCCGCGCGAACCCCCGCACGCCCGGCCCAGCACGACGACCAGGTGGGAAGGCGCACGGTCGAGGGTGGACCACCCGGGTCAGGCGGCACCACCGGTGCTGCTCGCCCCGCACGCCAGCCGACCTGACCCGGGTGCCGGCTCCAGCGCCCCTCCCCCACCAACACGACCGGCACGGGGCGCACCCCGAAGGCGAGAACGTCGCCACTCCTGTGGCGGAAGCGGGCGGAGAGCACCGCCGGGTCCCCCCACCGCC
>NZ_AGVX02000717.1 GCF_000239155.1 Actinoalloteichus spitiensis RMV-1378 | reverse complement strand
GTGGGGGGTGGTCAGGAGTCGGGGTGGGTGGGGCCGTGTCCTTCGTCGTTCGGGTGCTCGGGGGCGGTGGGCAGGTCGAGCAGGGGGCGGAGGGTGTGCCAGTTGGTGCGGGTGGCCAGTGCGGCGTTCTCGGCGTCGCCCTGGGTGCACAGGTGGATGATGCGGTCGTGTTGGGCGACGGAGTCGCGTCCGGTGAGTGCGGAGAACCGGAGGCGTTCCACGCGTCGGAGCAGGGGCGTGAACTGGTCGAGGACGGCGGTGATGGCGTGGTTGGCCGCTGCTGTGACGGCGACGGAGTGGAAGGCGTCGTCGGCGGCGATGGCGGCGTCGGGGTCCCCGGCCTCCAGGGCGGCGGCCAGCTGGTGGTTTGCGGTGCGCATGGCGGTGTGGTCGGTGGGGCCCATGCGGGGGGTGGCTTCGCGGACGGCGAGTTCGTGCATCGCGGAGACGACGAGTTGTGCGTCGTGGACCTGTCGGGGGTTGAGTGGTGCGACGACGGTGGAGCGGCCAGGGACGGTGTGGACCAGTCCGGCCTGTTCGAGGCGGGCGAGTGCTTCTCTGATGGGGGTTCGGCTGACTCCGAGCCAGTGTTCGAGTTCGGTGTCCCGGAGTCGTTCGCCGGGGGCGAGGGTGCCGGTCACGATGGCGTCGCGGAGGAGGTGGAAGGCGTTGTCGCGGAGGAGGGTGCGGCGGAGTTCCGGCTGGGTCGGGTGGGGGACGGGCATGCGAAATACTGCATATCGGGTGGTCGTGTCGTCAACCCCGGCGTGGCGGTGTGGATGGTCGTGGGGGTGATCGGGTAGGGAGTGGGGTGTGACTGATCTGATCGCGGTGACGGGTGCGAGTGGCCAGTTGGGGCGTCGTGTGGTGCGTCGTCTCGCCGAGCGGGGGGCGCGGCAGCGGGTGGTGGTCCGGGACCCGGGGCGGGTTCCGGTGGGGGCGGGTGCGGCGGAGGTGGCGGTGGCGTCCTTCGAGGACGAGGCGGGGATGGTGGAGGCGTTGCGGGGGGTGCGGACGGTGTTCCTGGTGTCGGCGCCGGAGGCTGCTGACCGGATGCCGTTGCACCGGTCGGTGGTGCGGGCCGCGGTGGCGGCGGGAGTTGAGCGGGTGGTGTACACGTCGTTCATGGGGGCGGCTCCTCGGGCGAGTTTCCGGTTCGCTCGGGAGCACGGGGAGACCGAGCGCTTGATCGCTTCGGCGGGGTTGCGGTTGACGTCGCTGCGCAACACGTTCTACGCGGATGTGGTGCCGGGTTTCGTGGGGGAGGACGGTGTGTTGTCGGCTCCGGCGGGGCGTGGTCGGGTGGCGTGGGTGGCGCGTGAGGATGTGGCGCGGGTGGCGGTGGAGGTGTTGTTGGATGAGGAGCACGCCGATCAGGTCTATGACGTGTCGGGGCCGCGTGCTCTTGACTTCGGGGAGACGGTGCGGGTGCTGTCGGAGGTGACGGGGCGGAGCTTCCGGTACCGGGAGGAGACGGTGGAGGAGGCGGTGCGGGCGCGGGCGGGGGCCGAGGAGTGGCAGGTGGACGCGTGGGTGGGGTCGTACCTGGCGGTGGCTTCGGGGGAGAGTTCGGTGACCAGTCACACGGTGCAGGCGGTGACGGGGGTGCGTCCGTGGACGTTCGGGGAGTTTTTGGAGGCTGAGCCTGCGGCGTGGCGTCACCTGGTGCGCCGGTAGGGGGCTGGCTGGTGGTTGTGCGGGGTGTGGCGTGCCTCGGGCCCGTCTCGGTCGAGGTGCCTTGCCGGGGGCGTGCTGGGTCTGGCTGCGGGGGTCTTTCCGGTGGATCCGGCGGTGTCTGACGGCTGGATCGTCGGGTGCACGGGCCGGTACCCCCACCTGCCGACGGGGTGCTCGGGCGGGTGGGGGTACCGGGTGGTCGTGGGCGGCGGTTCC
>NZ_AGVX02000718.1 GCF_000239155.1 Actinoalloteichus spitiensis RMV-1378 | reverse complement strand
GCCAGCCGCCCCCGCCAGCCGCTAGGGGCGGCCGGCGGTGGGCGGAGCGAGGCGGTTGACGACCTCCAGCAGGGAGGTCTCCTCACCCACGTTGCCCGGGAACACGGTGTAGCGCGGGCCGTCGGGCTCACCGGCGAGGTCGAGGGGCTGCCACAGCGAGACCGCACCGGGCAGCAGCGACCCCAGGACGCGGGCGCGGCGGACCGCGAGCCCGTGCACGGCGACCTCGTGGGAGGTGATGCCGCCCTTGGCCACGAGGCAGGCCGGGGGGCACTGCTGCCGCACCCCGCGGACCACGGAGACCAACGCCCGCGAGACGGCCCGGGCGATGCGCAGGCTGTCCGCCGCGTCGACCCCCGCCGCAGGGCGCGGGAGGTCTCCAGGAGCACGTCCTCACCGCGGCGCAACGCGTCCACGACGTGGCCGACGGCCTCGCCCACCACCCGGTCCGGTTCGGCGAGCAGGGTGTCCACCGGGACCGCGACGTCGACCAGCCGGCGGCCCGCGCGCAACGCGGCGGTCTGGGCGGTGGTGAGCGCGGTGTGCGAGCCCACCACCACGAGCACTCCCCCGGCCCGGTCACGAGGAACGGGATCGGGGTGGAGTGGGGGCACCGCCGCAATCCCCGCCCGGACCCGGACGTAGGCGGGCCCGGTGCGGTAGAGGAACCGGTGGCCGGCGCGTTCGAGTTCGGCCAGGGCCAGCGCGGTGACCTCCATGTCCTCGGCGGCCGCCGCGTCGAGGGCGACCACGGCGGGCGGGGACGCGGGGGGCCGGCCACCCAGCTGGTGGCCAAGGAGCGCGACCACCCCGGCCACCCCGCCCCGGCGGATGGTGGCCAGGTCGACGACGGTGACCTCCTCCGGGCGGACCCGGCCCCGGCTGCGCTCGGCGACCCAGCCTGGCAGGTCACCTGCGGTGAACCCGAAGGTGGCGTCACGGGAGAACTCGGTGCGCTCGGCCGGGGTCCACACCCCCTCCACCCGGACCAGGTGCCGGCCTCCGACGGTGACGCGGCCGGCCTCGTGGTACGCGGGGCACAGGACGACGGCGTCGGTGGCCTGCCCGGTGGCCTGCCGCCAGGCGGTGGCCAGCGCGTCGGTCTCGACCGGGTAGTGGCCGCGCAACGTGGAGTCGCCGCGGCTGAGCAGTCGGACGCCCACGCCCTCGCCCTCGGCGGCCCGGGCAAGGGCGGTGGCGACGTCGGTGGCCACCCGGTGAGCGGCGGCGGGCTCCATCGACCGGGAGTTGGTGAGCACGAAGAGCAGCCCGCGCTCCCGGGCGTGCCGCAGCCCCCAGCGCAGGTCGCGGTCCGACCAGGTCGTGACGAGGGGGACGTCGTGGACGGTCTGCGCACCGGTGGGGTCGTCGTCGACGGCGACCAGGACGGTGTCACCGCCCACGAGGTCCTCGGCGAGCCGGTGGAGGGCTCGGGGTTCGGCGCGGGGCGGCGCGATCTCGTCGGCGGGCGCATAGACGGGGGTGTCCATCGAGGCGGGCGGCCGGGGCCGCTGCTCCTTTCCGGGAGGCGGACGGGGACCCCCTGATCCGACCACGGGCACCGGTCGGGGTGCCGGTCAGGTCGGGTGCCGGCGGTGTACTCGGCGGCCCGGGGGCAGCGAGGCGGGCGCCCAACGCATCGACGTGGTCACGCACCGCTACCCTGGTTGACGGGGTGTGCTCACCCTGGCCTCCCCGGTGACGGTCTGCGCTCGTCCCGTCCCCGGTTCCCACCGGTTCTCGTCCGTTCTCGTTCCGTTCGTGACTGTCGAAGGAGGGCGCCGTGGCGGCCCCTGTCCAGCTGTCGTTCGAGCAGCGTTGTCCCCTGCACGTGGCTCCCGGGTTGCGCGAGTTGCAGGCCACCGGGCCCATCCACCGCATCCGCACCGCGGTCGGCGACGAGGCGTGGTTGGTGACCGGCTACGCCGAGGTGCGAGCACTCCTCGACGATCCCCGGGTGGGGCGCTCGCACCCCGACCCGGCCCGGGCGGCTCGCTCCGGCGACGCGGCGCTGCAGGGCGGTCCGATGGGGGACTTCGCCAGCGAGGACTCCGACCACGCGCGGCTGCGCAAGCTGATCCAACCCCACCTCTCCCCCGCCAGGCTCCGGCCGTTCACCCCACGCCTCGAGGCCCTCGTCGAGGAGTGCCTGGACCGGCTCGCCGCGACGGGGCCGGGGCCGGTGGACTTCGCGCGGCTGGTGGCGGCGTGGCTGCCGACGGCGGTCATCTGCGCGTTGATCGGCGTCCCGGACACCGACCGGGACCGCTTCCGCGGCTATGCCCGGGCGATGGCCGACCTGCGGGACGCCGACCGGTCCCGGCAGGGCATGGCGGATCTGTTCGAGTACTGCCGGCGGCTGGTGGCCGGGAAGCGGCGGACACCGGGTGAGGACGTGGTCTCCCGCCTCCTCACGCGGGACGGGGCGGCCGACGAGGACGTGGCGCGGGCCTGCATGCTCCTGCTCTTCGGTGGCGAGGCCGCGGTGATGGGGATCGGGATCGGAGCGGTGCACCTGCTCACCAACGACGACCAACGGGAGGTGTTGCGCGCCCGGCCGGAGCTGGTCGCGGGCGCGGTCGAGGAGATGCTGCGGGGCATGGACAAGGGCGGGGACGGGGTGTCCCGGTACGCGCGGGCGGATCTGCGGGTGGGCGAGGTGGTGGTGCGGGCCGGGGACCTGTTGCTGTTGGACACCGGAGCGGCCAACCACGACGTCTCGGTGTACCCCGCGCCCGACCGTTTCGACGTGGACCGCCGCGACGCGCCCCACCTGTCGTTCGGGCATGGCTCCCGCTACTGCGCGGGCGCGTCGCTGGCCCGGATGGAACTGCGGGTGCTCTTCACCCGGCTGCTCGCCCGGTTCCCGACGATGCGCCTGGCGGTCGACCCGTCGCGGTTGCGGGTGGAACGGAACGTGGTCGCCGGTGGGTTGGAGGAGTTGCCGGTGCTGTGGTGACCCGGCCACGGCCGCGCCGCCGGCAGGGGGTGGGCGGTCCCGGTGGGATCGGCGTTCCCGCCCGGCGCGGCCCCGGGTGCGGTTGCGGGAGCCGCCGGAGGGCGGTGCTGGTGGCTCCACGCCCCCCGGTGTCCCACGGGCTGGGACGACGGGGACGACCACGGTCGTCCCCCCCCCCGTTACCTTTTTCGTAGCTCCTGATCAAGGAGTCGTGG
>NZ_AGVX02000719.1 GCF_000239155.1 Actinoalloteichus spitiensis RMV-1378 | reverse complement strand
GCCCCCCCGCGAGTCCGAAGACCTGCCGTCAGCACGCGCACCGACACCAGGGGTGCGCTGTCGTTCGGACGGCTTCGAGGGTGGGCCGGGCGGGCAGTCTCGCGGGACGAACCGTGTCTGGGGCACGGCCGTCCGCGCTGCCCGCGCGTCGCGCCCTCCGCAAGTCACCGCAGCCGAGCACGCGAGGAGAGCGTCGTGACCGTACTGGCCAGCCAGTCCCCCACCCCCGCCGCAGAACCCGGCCCCTCGGTCCCTCCCGGTCTCACCGTGCGGGACCCCCAGGGACAGGTGGTGCCACTCGACGTCGACCGCCTCCGGCTGGTGGTCTCCGAGGCCTGCGCCGGTCTCGACGGGGTCAGTGAGCGGGTCGTGGTGGAGGAGACCGTCCGCAACCTCTACCCCGGCATCAGCGCGGCCGAGTTCGAGACGGCGCAGATCATGGCCGCCCGGACGCTGGTGGAGAACGAACCCCAGTACTCGCTGGTCAGCGCCCGCCTCCTGCTGGACAAGCTCCGCCGCGAAGCGCTGGAGTTCCTGTTCGGACCCGGCCAGCAGGCCAGCCAGTCCGAGATGGCCGAACGCTACGCCGAGACCTTCGCCGCCTTCGTCCACCGGGGGATCGAGCACGAGCTGCTCGCCCCGGAACTGGCCGAGTTCGACCTGGACCGCCTCGGCCGCGCGCTGCGCCCCGAGCGTGACCTGGACTTCCAGTTCCTGGGCCTGCAGACCCTCTACGACCGCTACCTCCAGCACCACCGGGGTGTGCGCTTCGAGCTGCCGCAGGCCTTCTTCATGCGCGTCGCGATGGGGCTGGCGCTGCGGGAGGACGACCGCGAGGGCAAGGCGATCCAGTTCTACGAGCTGCTGTCGTCGTTCGACTTCATGTGCTCCACGCCCACGCTGTTCAACTCCGGCACCACCCGCCCGCAGCTGTCCTCCTGCTTCCTGACGACGGTGGCCGACGACCTCAGCGGGATCTTCCACGGCATCCGCAACAACGCGCTGCTGTCGAAGTACGCCGGCGGGCTCGGCAACGACTGGACCCCGGTCCGGGGGATGGGCGCCCACATCAAGGGCACCAACGGCCAGTCCCAGGGCGTCGTCCCGTTCCTGAAGATCGCCAACGACACCGCCGTCGCCGTCAACCAGGGCGGCAAGCGCAAGGGCGCGGTCTGCGCCTACCTGGAGACCTGGCACATCGACATCGAGGAGTTCCTCGACCTCCGCAAGAACACCGGTGACGACCGCCGCCGCACCCACGACATGAACACGGCGAACTGGGTGCCGGACCTGTTCATGCGCCGGGTGGCCGCCGACGAGCAGTGGACGCTGTTCTCCCCGGACGAGGTCGCCGACCTCCACGAGCTCTCCGGCCCCGCCTTCGAGGAGCGTTACCTGGCCTACGAGGCGGCCGCCGACAACGGCGAGATCCAGGTGTACCGCCGCATCCGCGCCGTCGACCTGTGGCGGCGGATGCTCACGATGCTCTTCGAGACCGGGCACCCGTGGATCACCTTCAAGGACCCCTGCAACCTGCGCTCGCCGCAGCAGCACGTGGGCGTGGTGCACTCCTCGAACCTGTGCACCGAGATCACGCTGAACACCTCCGCCGAGGAGGTCGCGGTCTGCAACCTGGGATCGGTCAACCTGGCCAACCACATCCGGCCGGACGGCGACGGCGTCCCCCGGGTCGACCAGGCCCGCCTGGAGCGCACCGTGCGCACCGCCGTGCGGATGCTCGACAACGTCATCGACGTGAACTTCTACACCATCCCCGAGGCCCGGACCTCCAACCTGCGGCACCGGCCGGTCGGGCTGGGCCTGATGGGCTTCCAGGACGCGCTGTTCACGCTGCGGCTGCCGATGTCGTCCCAGGCCGCCGTCGAGTTCGCCGACGAGACGATGGAGGCGATCAGCTACTACGCGATCTCCGCGTCCAGCGACCTCGCGGAGGAGCGCGGCAGCTACGAGTCCTTCGAGGGCTCGCTGTGGAGCCGGGGCATCCTGCCGATCGACTCCCTGGAACTGGTCGCCCAGGCCCGGGGCGGCGAGAACTTCGAGGTCGACCGCACCACCCGGCTGGACTGGGACACCCTGCGCGAGCGGGTACGGACCAAGGGGATGCGCAACTCCAACGTGATGGCCATCGCCCCCACCGCGACGATCTCCAACATCTGCGGCGTCGGCCAGTCCATCGAGCCGCTGTACCGCAACCTGTTCGTCAAGTCCAACATGTCCGGTGACTTCACCGTGGTCAACCCGCACCTGGTCCACGACCTCAAGGAGCGGGGGCTGTGGGACGAGGACATGATCAGCGATCTCAAGCGCTACGACGGCAGCCTCGGCCAGATCGACCGGGTGCCCGCCGACCTCAAGGCGCTCTACGCGACCGCCTTCGAGGTGGACCCGTCCTGGCTGGTGCTGGCCGCCTCCCGCCGGCAGAAGTGGATCGACCAGGCCCAGTCGCTGAACCTGTACCTCGACGCCCCCAGCGGCCGCAAGCTGGACGCCCTGTACCGGCTGGCCTGGCGCAGCGGCCTGAAGACCACCTACTACCTGCGGTCCCGCGCGGCCACGGCGGTGGAGAAGAGCACCCTGCGCGGCACGGACGGCAAGCTCAACGC
>NZ_AGVX02000720.1 GCF_000239155.1 Actinoalloteichus spitiensis RMV-1378 | reverse complement strand
GCTTCGTCCGGGAGGCTTTTGGCGTTCTCACAACGACTGACCTGGCTCTGGCTCCAGTGCGCGGCTTTCGCGAGCTCTCCCTGGCTGAGACCAGCACGCCTCCGAAGCCGCGCGAGTTCCCCTGCGAACCGTTCCATGCTTGCACCTCCCGTGCCGGGCTATGCGCATCGCATGCGCCGGATACGCATTCGGTCGACTGTGGTGCTGGTGCGGCCGATTCTAGCTCTTGGAATGAATGGCAGGTGCGGGCAGCAGGCACAGGGGGACCACGACCGGATGGACGAAGCTGATGAGGTCACGAGTCCTGGTGCACGGTCGGTCGACGTCACCCGGCTGGCTGGTACGACGGCTGGTCCGCGACCAGCGTCATATCGCGATGGAGTGTGGCCTGCAGGAAACGCGAAGCACGCGCGGTCACGTCCGCCGCGTGACGTGACGAGTTGAACGGCGACTCCGAGGTCGTGAATCCGATCCATTCCTGGAACTGAGGACTTCGACGTCATGAGCATTGGCCGTGCAGTAGTGAAAGGTGTTCGCATGGCGATCGGTGGTGAGGCCCGGCTTCGGGCTGGGCATGACCAGGTGTATCCGCACGGTGCGCTGGGGTGGGGGTGCGGCGGGTGATGAAGCCCGGGAGTCGTGAGGAGCGGGCACGGGCTGCGGCTCCGGTACCCGGATGGGACCGCCGCACCGGACGGTGTCAGTGGCCGGTGACGGTGATCGACCAAGCGGCCGAGCACAGCGCCGACGCCGTGACCACAATCCGGATCTCCGCCGATGTGGCACCCGTGCCGCCGGAGGCGCTGCCCGGCACCCCGTTCGACCCGGCCAACGTCGCCGTAGCACGGAAACCGTTCACCTCGCCCCCACCACCGGCCTGGGGCGGGTCACAGCCGACCGATGAGGGGGACGCGACATGATGGTCCCCCAGGTGGTGGCGGCCCCGGCGCAGGGAGCGGGGGCGTTGTTCACGGTGGAGATGCCCGGCACCGGGCCGATGCTGATGGTGGACCTGGGCAGCCTGTGCGTCCAGGTCCGGTTCCACCAGGACGGCCAGGACAGGGAACACCTCGACCGGTTCCTGGCCGAACTCACCAGGGAAACGTCCCGGGCGCTGGAGTGGCTGCGTTCCCAGCCTCGGCACACCCGCGGGCTGCTCGACGTGGAGTCCGCCCGGACCGCGCTGGCCGGTTACCTGCCCGCGACCCCACCCGAGGAACCCCCGGGCGGGGCGCACCACTGGCGGGCACCTGAGCCCACCGACGAGGGGGAGGGCTACCGGTGAGCGACGACCAGCCCGAGGTGCCCGCCTGGGAACGGGAACTGCGGGCCCTGTTCCTCACCTTCGTGGAGCACCTGCCGCCCAAGGACGCTCCCGCTGAGGAGCAAATCGTCTACCGGGAGCGGTGGGCGGAGTGCTTCGACGAGGTCGCGGACACCCTCGACGAGATCCAACGCACGGCGGCCATGCTGGCGCGGTCCGCGCGGGACAGCCTCGACATGCTGCGCAGGCTGGCGGGTCAGTATCCGCCCCCGCCGGCAGCCGAGGTCCCCGCCCCCCGGGCGGAGGGGCAGACCGGGACGGCCGGACGGTTAGCAGCTTGGTGGTCTCGAACGTGGCGGCGGTTTCCGACCAGGCCGGTCGTGCCTCGGCGGGTGCGGTTGGAGTTCCGGCGGTGCCGGACCTGCCGGAACGGCGGCTGGTGGCCCGACGGGCAGGAGTGGTGCTGGGACTGCACGGCGGCCGGTGAGTGGCGGCAGCTGCGCACGGCCGCGCGACAC
>NZ_AGVX02000721.1 GCF_000239155.1 Actinoalloteichus spitiensis RMV-1378 | reverse complement strand
GGGCACGGCCGCTGGCCCGCGGGGAGCGCGGGCCGCCGGCTCCGTCAGCCGGTGGTCGCCGCCGGGAGGGGCCCCGGAGTCAGGTCCCGCAGTCGGGGCAGCACCCGCTCCGCGTACAGCTCCATGAACCGCGCCTGGTCGTTGCCCGGAGCGTGGAACACCAGGTGCGTGAACCCGAGGTCGACGTAGCGGCGGATCATCTCGACGTGCTCGTCGGCGTCGCTGGAGACGATCCAGCGCTTCGCCGCCTCCTCGGTGGTCAGCGCGTCGGCGAGCCGCTCCATCTCCCGGGGGTCCTCGACCCCGACCTTGGACTCGGCGGGCAGGCCGAGCGCGGCCCAGTTCCTGGTGTCCGCCAGCGCCCGCTCGTGGTCGGTGTCGAAGGAGACCTTCACCTCGATCATCCGCTCGATCTCCCGGGGGTCGCGCTGGGCCTTGACCGCCCCCTCCACCAACGCGGGCAGCAGCGAGTCGCGGTACAGCTCCTCCCCCTTGCCACTGGTGCAGATCATGCCCTGGGCGGTGCGCCCGGCGTACCGGGCCATCCGGGGACCGCCGGCGGCCAGGTAGATGGGCAGCGGCGTGTCCGGCCGGTCGTAGACCGTCGCCTTCGAGGTCCGGTAGTACTCGCCCTCGTAGGTGACGAAGTCCTCGCGCCACAGCTTCTCGATGAGGTCGACGGCCTCGCGGAACCGGCCCAGGCGTTCGCGGTACTCGGGCCACTCCACCGCCGTCGCCGGCACCTCGTTGAGGGACTCCCCCGTTCCGACGCCGAGCAGCACCCGGCCCGGGAACAGGACGCCGAGGGTGGCCACGGCCTGCGCGACGACCGAGGGGTGGTAGCGGAAGGTCGGCGTCAGGACACTGGTGCCGATCGTGATCCGCGACGTGCGTTCGCCGAGCGCGCCGAGCCAGGCGAAGGAGTAGGGGGCGTGGCCGTCGGTGTGCTTCCAGGGCTGGAAGTGGTCGCTGACCATGACGCTGTCGAAACCAGCCTGCTCGGCGAGCACCCCGAACTCCAGGAGTTGGCGGGGGCCGAACTGCTCCGCGGACGCCTTGTATCCGAGCTTGACCATGTGCTGATCCTTCCGCGTCGGGTGGTGATCGTCATCCTGACGCCCCGATTCTCGCCTTCCCGCGCCACCCCGGCTCGCCCGGCGCGGCGCGGGTGCCCCGTGGCGCCGTCGGGGTCAGCTGACCGTCGGCAGCTCCGGGGCCCGCACGTCGTAGACCTCACCGTCCTGGGTCAGCAGGGCGGCCAGCGTGGCGGCCTTCCGCTCGGAGTCCCGGGTGTCCCCCCAGCGGGCCTCCCGGCCCAGGCTGAGCCGGAGCCGGATGTCGGTCGCGGTCGGCACGGCCACGGCGAGCACCTCGCGAGCGACCTCGGGGGGCAGGGTCTCCAGCACCCGCAGCCCCGCCAGCGTCGGTTCGTCCCCCGGCCCGGGGTCGGCCACGTCGAGGACGGGCACTTCCGCGGGTTGGGCGGCGACCGGCGCGTAGGGACGGCCGGTGCGGTCCACCAGCCAGAGGCCGTCGTCCCACCGCACCACGGCCTCCGGCGTCCGCTCCGTCACCGAGATCACGGCGGTGTCCGGCCAGGACCGGCGTACGGTCACCTCCGCGACCCGGGGGATCTCCGCGATCCGCGCCTCGATACCCCCGGTGTCCAGCCGCAGGATCGGGACGTCGGACTCGATGGCGGCGGCCCCGAGGACCTCCTGCCGGGTGAGCTCGTCCAGACCCTCCACCTCGATCGTCCGCAGGGGCAGCACCGGCGTGTAGAGCAACACGGCGGCCGAGGTCAGGCCGAGCAGCAACACGACCGTCAGGCCCCGGGGAGTCAGCAGGCTCCGGAGCCGGAGACGGCGGCGAGGTCGGCGGGTGGGGCTCCGGCGCGCGCCGGGACGGCGGGGCACGTGGCGCCGGGTGGTCTCCGACCGCCCGCCGCGCCGGTCACGCGTTCCCCGCGTGCTCGTGCCGCTCCTGGCGCGGGCGGAACCGCTCCCCCGCCCGCCGCGCCCACCCGCCGCCACTACCGGTCCGTTCCCGCGCCGCCCAGCGTGAGCGCGTCGATCACCTCGGGGCCGAGCATCGTGACGTCCCCGGCGCCCATGGTGATCACGAGGTCGCCCGGCCGCGTCAGGCCCGCCACCAGCGCCGGCACCCGTTCGAACGAGGGTTCGTAGTGGACGTGTTCGGGCGGGAGGGGCACGGCCTCGGCGATCAGCGCGCCGGTCACCCCGGGCCTCGGTTCCTCCCGGGCGCCGAACACGTCGAGGACGAACACCTCGTCGGCCAGGCCGAGCGCGGTCCCGAACTCGGGTGCGAACCGCTCGGTCCTGGAGTACAGGTGCGGCTGGAAGACGACGACGAGCCGGCCCTGCCCCGCCACGCCGCGCACCGCCTCCAGCTGCGCGCGCACCTCGGTGGGGTGGTGGGCGTAGTCGTCGTAGACGCGGACCCCGGAACTCTCGCCCTTGAACTCGAACCTGCGGCGCACCCCCCGGAACCCGGCCAGCCCCGCCAACAGGTCCTCCTCCTCGCCACCGGCCTCGATGCCGGCGAGGAGCGCGGCGACCGCGTTGGACCCCATGTGCTCGCCGGGGACGGCCAACCGGACGTCCAGCCGTCGGCCGGCCGGACGCTCCGAACGAACCTCGCCGCCGTCGGCGGCGGCGCCGTCTCCGGCGATCGGGGTGGGCCCGGGGCCGGCGAGGACCTCCACCGTGGTCACCCCGCCCACCTCGTCCGGTCGGTGGCCGAGGATCCTGGCGTCGCCGGGGGCCGTCACCGTGGTCCCGTAGCGGCGGACCCGGACCCCCCTGGCCGCCGCGCGGTCGCCGAGCGCCGCCGCTCCGGGGTCGTCCTGGCAGACGATGAGGACCCCGTCGGCGGGCACGCGGTCGACGAACTCGTCGAACACCGCGACGTAGGCGTCCTCGGTGCCGTGGTGGTCGAGGTGGTCGGCCTCCACGTTGGTCACGACCGCCACTGACGGCTCGAACACCAGGAACGACCCGTCGCTCTCGTCGGCCTCGGCGACGAAGATCCCGCCGGTGCCGTGGTGGGCGTTCGCCCCCGACTCGTTCAGGTCGCCGCCGATGGCGAAGGACGGGTCGACGCGGCACCGTTGCAGGGCGACGGTGAGCATCGAGGTGGTGGAGGTCTTGCCGTGCGTGCCCGCCACGCACACCACGCGGTGGCCGCGCATCAGCTCGGCCAGTGCCTCCGCCCGCCGAACGACGCGCAGGCCGCGGCGGCGTGCCTCCGCCAGCTCCGGGTTGTCCTCCCGGATCGCCGTGGACACCACCACGGCCGTCGGGTCCGCCCCGAACTGGTCGAGGTGGGCCGCGTCGTGGCCCACGCCGACCCGCGCTCCCTGCGCCCGCAGCGCCAGCACCGTCCGCGAGTCCCTGGCGTCCGAGCCGGACACCTCCGCGCCCCTGGCCAGCAGGATGCGCGCGATACCGCTCATCCCGGCCCCACCGATCCCGACGAGGTGCACCCGGGACAGCGGTCCCCCCTCGCGGGTCGGGTCGTGCCGCCCGTCCCTGCCTCCGCCCGTCACCGGCGTGCCACCTCCAGCACCATGTTGGCCAGCTTCACGGCGGCTTCCCGGTGGCCGAAGCCCTGCGCCGCACTGGACATCGTGGCGAGCCGGTGGCCGTCGAGCAACAGCGGGATGACGGTCTCGGCCACCTTCTGGCTCGTGAGGTCCTCGTCGGCGACGAGGAGTCCGCCGCCGGCGTCCACCAGGGGCCGTGCGTTGAGCGCCTGCTCGCCGTTGCCGTGCGGCAGGGGGATGAACACGGCGGGCAGGCCCACCGCGGAGATCTCGGCGACGGTCATGGCTCCGGACCGGCAGAGCACCAGGTCCGCCGCGGCCAGGGCCAGGTCCATGCGCTCCAGGTAGGGGACCGCCACGTAGGGCGGAGCCCCGGGCACCGACTGCACGGCGAGGGTGTTCTTCTGGCCGTAGGCGTGCAGGACGCCGACTCCCGCCCTGGCCAGTTCGCCGGCGGCCCCGCCGACGGCCGTGTTCAGCGACCGCGCCCCCTGGGAGCCACCGGTGACCAGCAGGGTGGGGGCGGTGGGGTGCAGCCCGAAGTGCTGCCGGGCGTGGGCGCGCAGCGCCGCCCTGTCGAGGGAGGTGATCGACTCGCGCAGCGGGATGCCGACCACCTCCGCGTTGGGCAGTCCACTGCCGGGGACCGCCGCGGCGACCTTCGTCGCGAACCGCGCGCCGACCTTGTTCGCCAGGCCGGAGCGGGCGTTGGCCTCATGCACCACGATGGGGACACGTCCGCGTGCCGCCAGGTAGGCGGGCAGCGAGACGTAGCCCCCGAAACCGACGACCACGTCGGCTCCGACGCGGGTGAGGACCTCCTTGGTGCGCCGCACCGAGTCCCGGACCCGCAGGGGGAGCTTCAGCATGTCGGGGCTGGGCTTGCGGGGCATCGGCACCGGGGGGATGAGCTCGAGCGGGTACCCCCGGGCGGGGATGATCTTGTTCTCGAGTCCCCGTTCCGTGCCCAGCGCCACCACCCGTGCCGTCGGGTCGAGGCGCCGGACGGCGTCCGCTAACGCCAGCGCCGGCTCGATGTGGCCGGCGGTGCCGCCGCCGGCCACCACCACGCACAGCCCGGCGCGGGCCGGCTCCGCGCCGGGGTGGTGTCCGGGCTGCCGGTCACCGGCCCCGTACGGAGGCATCTCTGGACCACCAGGACCGCCATGACCGCTCAACAATGACCTCCCCGTTCCGACCGGGCCGCACCGGCTCCGGTGTCCTCGTCCGACGTGCGCGTCCGCCGCGCCGTACTGGTCGCGGTGGTGCGTCGGCGCACGTCCTTCTCGTGTGTGTCGTGTTCGCGTCGTCCGTCGTCTGGTGTGGCCGGGCGTCCCGGGTTCTCCACCCTCCCGGCCTGGTGGTGCCCGGTCAGGGTGACCGGCGTCCCCGTTGCCGGGGTCCGCCGCCGCTGTTCCTGGCCGGGGTGGTCCGCCGGCGGCCCGCCGTGGCCGGGGCACCGCCGCCGCGACGGGCAGCCGGGTTCTGCCCGGTCCGCCGGGGTGGTGCCGACGGCCCGACCGGCCGGCGGCGGCCGGCGGGGGGGCGGG
>NZ_AGVX02000722.1 GCF_000239155.1 Actinoalloteichus spitiensis RMV-1378 | reverse complement strand
GGGTCGCCGGCCGGCCCGGTGCGGGGTGGCCGCCGGGCGGGAGCGCGCCGCCGGTGCGCGGCCGGTCGTTCACAGCCGGTCCCAGGGCACCGAGGCGTAGATGTGATGCAACGTCCCCATCAGCTCCCCGTCGACGGGGAAGTGGTGGTCGTCGATCCGGCCGACGGGGCTCACGCCACGCGAGTTGGTGAGGAACGCAGCCGACAGCCCGGGCAGGTCCCCCAGGCGCACCGGGCGGCGGTGTTGCGGCACGCCCCGCGCGGTCAGGCCCGTGACGAGCAGCCCTTCGGTGACGCCGGCGAGCGCGGGCGCCTGCGGCCACCGGACCTCCGGCCCGTCGAGGAACCCGATGTTGCTGACGGTGCCCTCGGTGACCAGGTCGTCCTGTCCGACGAGCAGGGCGTCGTCGAAACCGTCCTGCCTGGCCCGCCGCCCGTGGTGGAGTTGGGCGAAGGTCCCCACGTGTTTGAGGTGCGGCAGGGGGCGTTGGTAGCGGACCGAACGGAGGCGTTGCGGGGCCGCCGGCGGGTCGGCGGGTGGGCGGATGGTGACCAGCAGGGACGACGTGGGGGCGTCCTCGGGCTGGAAGACGCTGATGCGCACGGTGGCGTCGTGGCGGGCGGCCAGGGCGTGGCGGACACGTCGGCGGACCAGGTCGCCGTCGAGTCCGGTGCCGAAGAGTTCCCGGTTGGCGGTGTCGAGCCGGTCCAGGTGGGCGGCCAGGCCTCGAACGCGCCGGTTGCGGACCTGCATGGTGGTGACGTGACCGTAGTTGACGGTGGCGGGCAGGAGGAGCTGGTCGACGGTGGCGGGCTGGCCGTCGATCTCGGCGTGGAGCACGCCTGCTGTGTTCACGGCGGGCGATGCTAACCGGAGCTCCCTCGCGCGCGGCCGGCCCCCGGACGGCGGGTGCCGTGTGCCGGGGGCGCGGGACACCCGGCGAACAGCCGGGAGGGCGCGCCACTACCGGCGGTGGGGACGGTCGGTCGCGGTGGGCAGCGCGGCTGAGCGCCAACCGTGAGTCCCGGCCCGGCCATGCGGGCTGCCCGTCCGGGTGAGTGAGGACGAATCGGTGGTGCCCTCACCCACGCGGAAATCCCCGTTGCCCCGGGGAGTGCGAGGTCGACGAGGTGCGCAGCCGCCCGCGGGGTGGGGACCGTACGGCTCGCGGTGGCAGGGCGAGGGAGTCGCCCGACCAGCCGGGACCCGAGGATGCAGGGGCACGGGCCGACCGGAGCTGGGGGGGTGTCCCTATGTGGTTGTCAAGCCGCAGCCGGGGCG
>NZ_AGVX02000723.1 GCF_000239155.1 Actinoalloteichus spitiensis RMV-1378 | reverse complement strand
CCGCGGGGCGGGAGCCCGGGGAAACCGGGCATGCCGGCGGGCATCCGGGGCGGTGTGGGGCCGCGGCCCTTGCCCTTCTTGCCCTTCTTCCCCTTCTTGCCCTTGCGGTTGCCGCCGCCGGCGCCGGGCATCCCGAAGCGGCCGGCCATCTGCTGCATCATCTTGCGGGCGTCGAAGAAGCGGCTGACCAGGTCGTTGACGTCGCTGACGGCGACTCCGGAGCCCTTGGCGATCCGGGCGCGCCGTGAGCCGTTGATGATCTTGGGGTCGGCTCGTTCCTCCGGCGTCATGCCCCGGATGATCGCCTGGACCCGGTCCAGCTGCTTCTCGTCGAACTGCGCGAGCTGGTCCTTCATCTGCCCGGCACCGGGCAGCATGCCGAGCAGGTTCGCCAGCGGGCCCATCTTGCGGACGGCCAGCATCTGCTCGAGGAAGTCCTCCAGGGTGAGGTCGCCGGCGCCGATCTTGTGCGCGGCCTGCTCGGCCTGCTCGGCGTCGAAGGCCTGTTCGGCCTGCTCGATCAGGCTGAGCATGTCGCCCATGCCCAGGATGCGGCTGGCCATCCGGTCCGGGTGGAAGACGTCGAAGTCCTCCAGCTTCTCGCCGTTGGAGGCGAAGAGGATCGGCTGCCCGGTGACCTCCCGGACGGACAGGGCCGCGCCACCCCGGGCGTCGCCGTCGAGCTTGGTGAGCACCACACCGGTGAAGCCGACGCCGTCGCGGAACGCCTGGGCGGTGGTGACCGCGTCCTGGCCGATCATGGCGTCGAGGACGAAGAGGATCTCGTCGGGCCGCACCGCGTCGCGGATGTCGGCGGCCTGCCGCATCAGCTCCTCGTCCACGCCGAGCCGGCCGGCGGTGTCGACGAGGACGACGTCGTGCTGGGCCCGCTGGGCCTCGGTGATGCTCCGCCGGGCCACCTCGACGGGGTCGCCGACCCCGTTGCCCGGCTCGGGGGCGAACACGGTGACCCCGGCCCGTTCCCCGACGACCTGGAGCTGGGTGACGGCGTTGGGGCGTTGGAGGTCGCAGGCGACCAGCAGCGGGGTGTGGCCCTGGCCGCGGAGCCACTTGGCGAGCTTGCCGGCCAGCGTCGTCTTACCCGCGCCCTGGAGACCGGCGAGCAGGATGACGGTGGGCGGGTTCTTCGCGAGGTGGATCCGACGCGTCTCCCCGCCGAGGATGCCGACGAGTTCCTCGTTGACGATCTTGATGACCTGCTGGGCGGGGTTGAGCGCCTGGGAGACCTCCGCGCCCTTCGCGCGCTCCTTCACCTTGGCGATGAACGCCCGGACGACCGGGAGCGCGACGTCCGCCTCGAGCAGCGCGATCCTGATCTCGCGGCAGGTGGCGTCGATGTCGGCGTCGGACAACCGGCCCTTGCCTCGAAGGTTCTTCAGGACCGAGGTGAGCCGATCGGAGAGTGTGTCGAACACGGGGTGGCGTCTCCAGGACTCGTCGGGGGCCAACGGTGTGGCCTTGCACGTGCGG
>NZ_AGVX02000724.1 GCF_000239155.1 Actinoalloteichus spitiensis RMV-1378 | reverse complement strand
GGGGTCGGGGCTGATGGGAGCAGCTGCTCGCGGGGCGGACCGCCGGGGTCCGGGGCGGTGCACCCAGCGGGGCCACCACGGCGGATACTGCGTGCATGGGAGAGCGGGACAGGCCCGGCCGCGCCCGGCGGCGGGTGACCAGGCCGGCGGACGTCGTCGGGGAACTCCTCCCGGAGACGACGTCCGACGAACGGGACGACCAGGAGCGCTACTGGCAGGAGCGTTCGGCGGAGGACTGGTACCGGGAGAACCGCCCTCCCCACCACGACGGCGAGTGACACGAGAACGGTGCGCCGGCAGGAGGACCGCCGTGCCGCCCGGGCGTCGAGCTGTGGGGCCCACCCCGCCAGCCCCCGTGATCGGCGACAGGCCCGGTGTCAGCCCCGGTCCCGTTCGAGGACGACGCCCTCCTCCGCGGTGGGCTGCGCTCCAGGCTGCCGCTCGCGCAGCAGGTCCCGGATCTCGGTCAGCAGTTCCAGCTCGGTCGGGGTGACGGCGGCCGGCTCCTCCCCGCGCTGCCGGCGTTCCTGGAGCTTGTTCATCGGCAGCACGAAGATGAAGTAGACGACGGCCGCGACCATGAGGAAGTTGATGCCGGCCGTGATCACGGCCCCGAAGTCGACGGTGATGGGCGTGCCGTCGGGTGCGGTGCCGATCCTGACCCCGAGGTTCCCCACGTCCGCCGGGCCGACCGCGTCGAGGATCGGCTGGATCAGGTTCTCGGTGACCGCTGTCACGATCGCCGTGAAAGCGGAGCCGATGACGACGGCGACCGCGAGCTCCACGACGTTGCCGCGCATCAGGAAGTCCTTGAAGCCCTTGAGCACGGGCCCTCCTTCGTCTGGTGATGTCGTCGTGGCGGGTGGCCCACGACGGGAGGCCGATCCCGCGCCCACGGGAGCGTGGCGGGACACCGTCCACGAACCGAACGGGGCCAACTCCGACCACACAGGGGAGCGGTTGATCAGCGCAGCGTGATCGTAATCCGCGTGTTGAGCGTCGCTGCCGCGACCTGGTGACCGAGCGCCTCGGGGAGGGCGACCACGACGAACGAGCCCTGGGTGGCCGTGCCGTCGGTGGCGACGACCGAGACGACCGTGACATCCGTGGCCAGGACATGTCCAGCCCCACCCGCCTCCGAGGAGACCAGGTCCACCCGAGCCCCCGGGTGGACGAGTTCCACCACGGCCGGGTCGTGCGGCCGGACGGGTACCGCGACGTGACCGGGGGTCTCCGTCGCCGCGAAGCGCGCCTCGGTGAGGACCTCGCCGGCCTGGACGGGAATGAGGGGAACCCGGCCGGCCGCCTGTTCCGGTGCCGTCATCGCGGCGGAGGGGACGGCGTCCGCCGGCAGGCGGGCGCGGCGCACAGCCGCC
>NZ_AGVX02000725.1 GCF_000239155.1 Actinoalloteichus spitiensis RMV-1378 | reverse complement strand
ACCGGGGTGGGCGGGCCGGTGGCGCAGCGGGCGGGGCGCCGGCCGGCCACCGCCAACAGCACCGCGACGGCCACCAGGTTCACCCCGACGCACGTCCAGATCCCGCCCCGGGTGCCCAGCGCCTCCCCCAGCACCCCTCCCAGCAGCGCGCCAGCCGTGTTCGCCAGCGTCCCCACCGAGCCGAGCAGGGTGGTGATCCTGGCGAAGTAGGAGTCCCCCACGTCGTCGGCGATCACCGTCACCAGCGCGATGTTCGCCAGCCCCCCGAAGAACAGGGGGAGCGCGATGCTCAACGCCGACACCGTCACGGCCCACCCCAGGGGGCCACCGGCCAGCGGCAGCGCCGCGCCGGCGACCGCCGCGGCGGACAGGCCCACCAGCAGTAGCCGGCGCGGGGTGTGCCCCCGGGCGAGCAGCCGGGGGGCGAGCAGCGCGCCACCGGCGCCCAGGAGGGTGGCGAGCACGGTGGGCAGCGTGTACAGGGCGACCGGCAGCGCGACCGTGTCCAGCAGGAACACCGCCCGTTGGGTGGCGATGCCGCTGGCGGCGACCCCGCTGAGCACGAGGAACCCCGCGTAGCCGAGCAGCAGCCGGTTGCCCCGCAGGGCCCGCAGCCCGTCCGCCAGCTCCTCGGTCAGCTTCTTCCTGGCCTGGCGGGACGGTGGTCGTTGGTCGGGGGAGCGCAACCGGACCAGGCAGTAGGCGCTGAACAGGTAGGCCAGGGCGTCCCCGACGAACAGCACGGCCGCCCCGAGCCCGGCGGCCACCGGACCGGCGAGGGAACCCGCCACGGAGCTGGCCAGCATCTCGGAGGACTGGAGCCGGCCCCGGGCCCGACCGACGTCCGACACCCCGAGCGAGTGCAGGTGGGAGAAGTAGAGCCCGTTCACCGTCAGGTGGACCACGCCGAGCACCACGTTGAGCGCCACCAGCCAGCCGAGGTTGAGCGTCCCGGTCAGACCGGCGACCGCGCAGGCCCCCACCATCGTGGCCGCGCCCAGGTCGGCGATGACCAAGGCCCTCCTGGGGCGTCGCACCCGGTCGAGCAGGACACCGCAGACCGGTCCGAACAGCAGGGCCGGCAGCATGCCGGCGGCCACGACCAGGGAGACGTCCCGGGGGCCGGCGCCGAGGCCGGTCACCGCGATCACCGAGATCGCCGTCGTGGTCAGGGTGCCGCCGAACACCGAGGCGAGCTGACCCACCAGGAACAACCGGAAGTCGCGGTCGGCGACGGTGCGGGCCGTCATCGCCGGCACCCCCGCGGGGTGCGGGGACGGCCCGGGCTGGTGTGCCGGGTGGAGCGGTATCCGGTGGTGGGGGGCGTGTCGCGGAACCGGGAGGCCGTGGGGGGCGGGGCGGGCCGCCACCGGTGGTGAC
>NZ_AGVX02000726.1 GCF_000239155.1 Actinoalloteichus spitiensis RMV-1378 | reverse complement strand
GAAGGGAGACGACGGATGTTCCCCCTGGAGCGTCCCCGGCGGTGGCGGCGCACCCCGGCGCTGCGCCGCCTCGTCGCGGAGACCAGCCTCGAACCGAGGCACCTGGTGCTGCCCGTGTTCGTCCGGGAGGGCGCGTCCGAACCGGTTCCCATCGCGTCGATGCCCGGTGTGGTGCAGCACGACCTCGACTCGCTGCGGAGGGCAGCGGTGGCGGCCGTCGACGCCGGCATCGGCGGGCTCATGCTGTTCGGGGTCCCGGAACGCCGGGACGCCAGGGGCAGCGGCGGCGCTGATCCCGACGGCATCCTGAACGTGGCGTTGCGCGCGCTGGCCGAGGAGGTGGGTGACGCCACCGTGCTGATGGCCGACACCTGCCTCGACGAGTTCACCGACCACGGCCACTGCGGCCTGCTGACCCCCGACGGGGTGGTGGACAACGACGCCACGCTGGAGGCGTACGGGGAGATGGCCGTCGCGCAGGCCGAGGCCGGCGCGCACGTGGTCGGTCCCAGCGGCATGATGGACGGGCAGGTGGAGGTGATCCGCCAGGCGCTGGACGCGGCGGGGCACGAGCAGACCGCCGTGCTCGCCTACTCGGCCAAGTACACCTCCGCCTTCTACGGCCCGTTCCGCGACGCCGTCGAGTCCCAGCTCACCGGGGACCGCAACACCTACCAGCAGGATCCCGCCAACGGTCGGGAGGCGCTGCGGGAGGTGCGGCTGGACCTGGCCGAGGGCGCGGACGCGGTCATGGTGAAACCGGCGATGTCGTACCTGGACGTGGTGCGCCAGGTCGCCGAGATCTCCGAGGTCCCGGTCGCGGCCTACCAGGTGTCCGGCGAGTACGCGATGGTGGAGGCCGCGGTGGCGAACGGGTGGCTCGACCGTCGACGCACCGTTCTGGAGACGCTGACCTCGGTCCGCCGGGCCGGGGCCGACCTCGTCCTCACCTACTGGGCGGTCGAGGCCGCCCAGTGGCTGCGCCCGTCCAGCTGAGCGCCACCCCACCGCGCGTTCGGTGGGGGCCGCGCTGGGAACCGCCGCCGGGGCCGCCCGACGCGGCTGCCG
>NZ_AGVX02000727.1 GCF_000239155.1 Actinoalloteichus spitiensis RMV-1378 | reverse complement strand
GAGGCGGCCCGGGCCCCGGAGCGGCTCACCGGCCACGAGCGCGTGGGCCGGCCATCCGGCGCCGGTGCTCCGGCCCGATCGCCAGTGCAGCCACGGTCGGCTGGTCCCAGTCACTGACCTCGACACCGGGGACCGCCGCGCACAGCCGCCGCGCGGTCTCGTCGTCGCGCACCACGAGGTCACCGAGCGCCCCGTCCGCTCCGACCAGGCAGAGCCGCGTGCCGGGCCGGCCGAGCGGGCTGACGACGGCCCGGACCGCTCCGCCGTGGCGGCGGGCGAAACGGCGCAGCGCCGCCTGGTCGGCGCCCCGGACGGGAGGGTGCGTGGTGTCCTCGCTCATACCCCCACCCTAGGAGTTCTCCCCGGACGGGAAAACCCGTTCCCCCCGGGGAAGTCTGCGCCCCCAATCCCCCTGGTTGTTAGCAAGACGAACGACTATCGTGCTGGTCGTGACCGAGACTTCCTCCTTCGACGCCGTCCTCGACGACTACATGGCCTGGTACTACGACCACAACCCGGTCCACGCCAGCCTGCTCGGCTCGGTCGAGCACGCCCACACCCTCGGTGACTTCTCCGAGTCAGCCCTGCTGGCGACCCGAACGGGCAACGCCAACTGGCTGCGCACCTTCGAGGCGGTGGCCGACCAGGGCCTCGACCCCGACGCGCGGGTGGACCGTGACCTGGTGCTCGCCGTCCTGCGCGGCGCCCGTGTCGAGGAGGAGTGGCCAGCCTGGCGGCGGGACCCCGCCGTCTACGTCGGCCCCGTCTTCCGAGGGCTGTTCTACCCGTTCCTCCAGAAGCTGCTGTCGGAACCGGAACTCGTCGAGCACACCGTGCGCAAGCTCGGCGAGGTCCCGGCGGTGCTCACCGCCTGCCGGCTGAACCTCGACCCGGACCTCGCCGCTCCCCTGCTCGTCGAACGCGGCCTGCGGCAGGCGCGGACGGGCCGCTCGTTCGTCACCGAGACCCTGCCGGGCCTGGTCTCCGACCCCGGGCTCCGCGACAGGGTCGCCACGGCCGCCGAACCTGCGGCGGCCGCCTTCGACGCGGTCGTCGACTTCCTCGAGGAGTTCGGGCGGCGGGCGGGCGGGGACTGGCGCCTGGGCGAGGAGCGCTACTCCCGGCTGCTCGTCGAGAAGGAGCTGCTGGGGTACGGGGCCGCCGAGCTGCACGAGCGTGGCAAGGCCGCCTACGCGGCGCTCGACGAGGAGATGCGCGAGCTGGCGGGTCGCGTCCCCGGCGGGTCGGAGGACTGGCACGCCGTGATGACCAGGCTCCAGCAGGACTACCCCCCGACCCTCCAGGCGATGCGGGACGAGTACGCGGCCGAGACCGACCGCGCCCGCCGGTTCGTCGCGGAACGGGACCTGGTCACCTTCGCCGAGGGGGAACACTGCGAGGTGGTTCCCGCGCCAGCCTTCCAACGGGCGATCCTCTCCGTCGCCTCCTACATGTCCCCACCGCCGCTGACGGACTCCCGCACCGGCCACTTCTTCGTCCCCCACACCCCGGACGGGTACTCCCAGGAGCAGATCGTCCAGCGCCTGCAGACCAACGCGCGGGCGCAGATGCCCACCATCGCGGTGCACGAGGCCTACCCCGGTCACCACTGGCACCTCTCCTGGATGGCCGGCAACCCGCGTCGTGCCCGGAAGACGTTCCGCACGTCCTACTTCAGCGAGGGCTGGGCGCTCTACGTCGAGACGATGATGCGCGAACAGGGGTACTTCACCGACCCCGCACACGAACTCGGGCACCTGGAGGCCCGGTTGTTCCGGGCGGCCCGCATCGTCGTGGACACCGCCCTGCACGCGGGGGAGATGACCGTCGAGCAGGCCAGGGAGTTCATGCGCACCAAGGCCTCCCTCACGGAGGACACGGCGGTGGGCGAGGTGTCGCGCTACTGCTCGTGGCCGACGCAGGCGCCGTCCTACCTGACGGGGTGCTTGGAGATCGAGGACATCCGGGCCGAGTACCTGGCCGCCGGCCGGGGCGACCTGAAAGCCTTCCACGACACCATCGCCGGCTCCGGCGCGCTCCCCCTCGGCCTGGCCCGCCGGGTCGCGCTGGGCGAGTGACAGCGCCGCACCGGTGATCCAATAGAGGCTGCCGGCGGGTGGGCAGCCACGGTGGAACCCCACCCGCCCGGCGGTGAACCCACGCGCACACCAGCAGGAGGAGACGAGATGCGGGCGATCCAGGTGGCGGAGACCGGCGGCCCCGAGGTGCTGACCCCGGTGGAGCTGGCCGATCCCGAACCGGCTCCCGGCGAGGTACTCGTCGAGGTCGGCGCGGCCGGCGTGAACTTCATCGACACCTACCAGCGGTCCGGGGTGTACCGGATGGAGGTCCCCTTCGTCCCCGGGCTGGAGGGGACGGGCCGGGTGACGGCGGTGGGTTCCGGGGTGACCCGTTTCTCCGCCGGGGACCGCGTGGCCTGGGCGCAGACCTCCGCCAGCTACGCGGAGCGCGTCGCGGTCCCGGCCGACGGGGCGGTGCTCGTCCCCGAGGGCGTCAGCGACGAGCAGGCCGCCGCCATGCCGCTCCAGGGGATGACCGCGCACTACCTGGTCGCCTCCACCCGCCCGGTGGGGCACGGGGACACCGTCCTCGTGCACGCCGCCGCCGGTGGCGTGGGGCTGCTGCTCGTCCAGCTCGCCAAGGCGCGGGGCGCCCGTGTCCTGGGCACGGTGTCCACGGACGAGAAGGAACACCTCGCCAGGACGGCGGGAGCCGACGAGATCATCCGGTACACCGAGGCCGACGTCGCCGAGGAGGTCCGTCGACTCACCGGCGGTGCGGGCGTGGACGTCGTCTACGACGGGGTCGGGCGGGACACCTTCGACGCGAGCCTGGCCAGCCTGCGGCCCCGGGGGATGCTGGTGCTCTTCGGCGGTTCCAGCGGCCAGGTCCCCCCGTTCGACCTCCAACGGCTGAACGCCGGGGGCAGCCTGTTCGTCACCAGGCCCACGTTGGCCCACCACATCGCCGACCGGGCGGAACTGGAGTGGCGGGCGCGCGAGCTGTTCGACCTGATCGCCTCGGGACGGCTCGACCTCCGGATCGGGGGCCGCTACCCGCTCCAGGACGCGCGCCAGGCGCACGAGGACCTGGAGGCGAGGCGGACCAGTGGGAAGCTGTTGCTGCTCCCGGCCTGATCCGGTCCTCGCGCACCCGGGGACCGGGGCCGGAACTGGCGGCGGGCGGGGTCGGGCCGGTGCCCGACCGACCGCCGCCCCGGGTGGCGTCGAGGAGGGGGTGCCATGCGCAT
>NZ_AGVX02000728.1 GCF_000239155.1 Actinoalloteichus spitiensis RMV-1378 | reverse complement strand
GCCCGTTGGCCCCGCGTTCCCGGCGCCGCCCCGGCGGCCGTGCACGCCGCCGTGGGCCGCGCCGCGTCCCGTTCCTCGGCCCGCCGGTTCCTCGCCAACGCCCGCCCGGGGTTCGCGTCCCCGTCCTGCCGCTCATCCCTCCAGCGAGGAGCACGAGCCGGACGAGCACCGGTGCGGGCCGGCTGGTGGCGGTGAACGACGGCGCGCACCGGGCTCGGGCGGTGCGCCGTGCGACGGCACCACGACGGGCGCAGCGGATGGCGGACGAGTTCGGCAGCGCAGTGCTGTCCCGTCGCCTCGCGACCGCAGGCGCGCCGGCCGGGCAGGCGTTGTCCGATATGTGGAAATCGTTTTCCTCAAAGGTGGGCCCGCTGGTGTCACCGGGAAGTGCCTGGTGGTGGCCCTGCACGGTCACCACCAGTGTTATCAAAGCTCACCCCTTGGCGTGGAAGCCGGGTTATCACGGAGCGCACCTGTGGCCGTGGCGGCGGCCGCGTCGAGCATGTTCCTGGCGCCCCTCGCGTCGTCGGCGGCCGAGGTGCCGGCCGTGGAGGTCGCGGGCACCACGGTGTCGGGGTCGGCGACGACCTCGCCACGGTCTGACGCGGGTTCCGCGGGTGCGAGGCACGATGCCCGTCCCAGAGAACCTCTGCTGGACGAGGTACGGGAGGAGGTGCACAGCGCCATCTCCGCGCAGCTGGCCGTTCCCAGGAGGGAGATCGATGACTCCCTCCACCTGGTCAGGGACCTCGGCGCGACGGCCGAGGACCTGGACGCCATCAGCCGTTCGATCGAGGGGCGCTACGAGGTGACCCTGCTGGCGGACGAGATCGCCGCGTTGAAGAGCGTCGGGGACCTGGTCCACCTGGTCGGCGACAAGGTCGTCCACGCGCTCATCGACGTCGTGATCTCGGATACGTCGGGGGCCGACGAAGGATGTCGCGGCTGCGCGCCGTGTGAGCCCTGCCCCGCCGACCCGACTCCGGTGGACCCGGCGCCGGGGCGGCCGGGCCAGCCGTGCGCACCGTGCTCGCCGGGTGACCCCAGCGACCCGGGTGACCCGGGCAAGCCGGGTGACCCCAGCGACCCGGGTGACCCGGGCAAGCC
>NZ_AGVX02000729.1 GCF_000239155.1 Actinoalloteichus spitiensis RMV-1378 | reverse complement strand
CGACACCCGGGCCGCCCTGGTCGGCCCCCTGGTCAACGTGCTGCCGGTCCGGGCGGAGGTCGACCCGGCGGAGCCGTTCACGGTCCAGGTGTCCCGAACCCGGGACGCGGCGCGCGGCGCGTTCGCGCACGGCTCGGTTCCGACGCAGCAGATCGTGCGGGAGCTGTCCCGCGCCGACCGGGTCCTGACCCAGGTCGTGTTCGACGTGGACGACGAGGCCGTCCCGGAGGCCGTGGCGTTCGCCGGGGCCACGGCGACGACCGTGCCCCGCACACCCCTGCTGGGCGCCTTCGACCTGGAGATCACCGCGCGCGTCACCCCGGGTGAGGTGGACATCGAGGTCCGCGCGGCGGCCGACCTCCTGGGCCAGGCCGGTGTGGACGGGTTGGCGGCCACGCTGGCGCGGCTGCTCGTCAGCGCGGCCGAGGCGCCGGGAACGCCGGTGGCCGCGTTGGACCTGGTGGACGACCGGGAACGGCGGCGGCTGCTGGCCGCGCCGAACCAGCGGACCCTGCCCGACCGGCCCACCGAGGTGCTCGGCCTGGTCGAACGGTGGGTGGCGGCCACGCCGGACGCGACGGCGGTGACCACGTCGACCCGGTCGCTCACCTACCGCGAACTCGACGCCCTCGCGGACGGCGTCGCGGCCTGGCTGCGGAGCCGAGGGCTCCCGGTGGAGGGCCCGGTGGCGACCAGGCTCGGGCGCCGGGCGGAGCTGCCGGCCGTGGTGCTGGGCATCTGGAAGGCGGGCGGTGTCTACGTCCCCCTGGACCCGGAACAGCCGGCCGAGCGGCACCGGGCGATCCTCGCCGACTGCGGCGCGCACGCCGTGATCAGCGACGGCGCCGGCGAGCTGGGCGGCGCTGCCGACGGCCTGCCGACGCTGCGGGTCGAGGAGCTGCGGCCCGCCGCCCCGGCGCCGGGGCGGCGGCCGGAACCCGACCAGCTGGCCTACGTCACCTACACCTCCGGGTCCACCGGAACCCCCAAGGGCGTGCAGTGCACGCAACGCGGGCTGGCCAACCAGCTGCTGTGGTCCCGGCGGGCGTACCCGCTGCGCCCCGGGGAGGCCGTGGCCCAGGTCGCGGCCGTCGGGTTCGACATCTCCCTGTGGGAGGTGCTCCACCCCCTGGCCAACGGTGGTCGGCTGGTGGTGCTCGACCAGGACCGTCACGGCGACGTCGGCGCCATCGCCGACCTGGTGGCCGCCGAACGGGTCGCGGTGCTGCACCTGGTGCCCACCCTGCTCGAGCACTACCTGCGGGAACCCGTCGCGCCGTCCCTGCGGCACGTGCTGTGCGGTGGGGAACGCCTCTCCCCCAGCCTGCCGGCCCGGTTCGCCGCGCGGACCTCGGCCTCCCTGCACCACACCTACGGCCCCACCGAGGCCTCGATCATCGCCACCCACTGGCAGGGCCCCGGCGACCCACCCCCCGACCGGGTCCCCTTGGGGTGGGCCCTGCCGAACGCCCGGGTCTACGTCCTCGACCCGGACGGCCAACCGGTCCCGGTGGGCGTCGTGGGCGAACTGGTCATCGGCGGTGCCGTCCTCGCCCGCGGCTACCTGGGCAACCCGGCGGCGACGGCGGACCGCTTCGTCCCCGACCCGCACGCCGGCGTTCCCGGTGCCCGCGCCTACCGCACCGGCGACCTGGCCCGCCATCACCCGGACGGGGGTCTGGAGTTCGTCGGGCGGGCCGACCGCCAGGTGAAGATCGCCGGTGTCCGCGTCGAACCCCACGAGGTGGAGGTGGCGCTCGCCGCCGACCCCCGGGTGGCGGACTGCGCCGTCCTGCCCCACTCCGACGCCGAGGGCGTCACCGCCCTGGTCGGCTACCTGGTGCCCGTCGACCCGGCGGCGGACCGGGACCAGCTGTGCGCCGAGGTGCGGCGTCGGCTGCGGGACCGGCTGCCCCGCGCGATGGTGCCCGCGCACCTGGTGGTGCTCGGGGAACTCCCGCTCGGAGCCACCGGGAAGCTCGACGTCGCCGCCCTGCCCGACCCGACGTCCGCCGCGTCCACCACGGCGGCGGTGGACGCGGCGGTGACCGGGACCGAACGGGACCTGGCGGCCATCTGGGCGCAGGTCCTGCCCGTGACCGCCGGCACCGTGATCGGCCGGCACGACAACTTCTTCGACCTCGGTGGCGACTCGGTGAGCGCGATCCGGGTGGTGGCCCGGGCCCGCGCAGCCGGGTGGCGGGTGGACCTGGCCCAGGTGTTGCGGACGGCGTCCCTGGCCGAGTTGGCGGCCAGCGCCGCGCCGCTGCCACCGGCGTCCACCACCGCCGTCCCGGCCGCACCGCCGGACGGGGAGGGCCGGCTGTGGCTGACCCCGGCGCAACGCCGGTTCCTCACCGGACTCCCCCGCGACACCGGGCACCTCAACCAGGCGGTGCTGGCGGAGCCGGCCGAACCGGTGGACCCGGCGCTGCTGCTGGCGGCGTTGCGGGCCGTCGCGGCCCACCACGACGCGTTCCGGCTGCGCGCGGTGTGGGCGGAGGGACGCTGGCAGGACCACGCCGTGCTCGCCCCACCCTCCGACGGGTTGGCGCTGGTGGTGGAGGCCGGGGAGCCGATCGGTCCGCGCACCGTCGCGGAACTGGCGCGCCCGGTGCACACGGCGATGAACGTCGAGGAGGGCCCCACCCTGGCGGCCCTGGTCGGCGAGCGGGTGGACGGCGGGCCGGCCGTGCTGCTGGTGGCCCACCACCTGGCGGTGGACGACGCCTCCTGGGAGACCGTGCTGTCCGACCTGGACACCGCCTACCGGCAGGTGGCCCGGGGCGAACCGGTCACCCTGCCCGCCCCACCGACCCCGTTCGCCGACCTCGCCCGGCTCCAACCCGCCCTCACCGCCGGCGTGGACACCCCCGCCCAACGCGAGCACTGGCGGCGGACCCTGGCTGACCTGCCCCGCCTGCCCGCGTCACCGGGACAGGGCGACGAGGGGGCCGGCGCCGGGCCGGTGCTGGTCACCCTGCCCCCGGCTGCCAGCGAGGCACTGCTCGCGGTGTCCACCCGGCACCGGCTGCGGGTGGACGAGATCCTGCTGGCGGCCCTGGCCCGCGTCGTCGCCCGGTGGACCGGGGACTCCCGGGTGGCGGTGCTCCGCGAGACGCACGGACGGTCCGGCCCACCCGGCTGGCCCGACCTGACCGGCACCGTCGGATGGCTCACCAGCGTGCACCCGGTGGCCTTCGACGTCCGCACCGAGGATCCGCTGGCGACGCTGCGCCACGTGCGCGAGACGCTGGCCGCCGTCCCGGACGAGGGCGTCGGCTACGGCCTCCTGCGCACCGGCACCGACCCCGAACCGGAGCTGGTCGTCAACCACCTCGGGTCCACCGCCGGACCGCGCGGCGCGGGGCTGTTCACCAGGGCGGACCGGCAGACCGTCGGTGACGACGCCGCGCCCGAACACGCCGTGCCCCCGGGCCTGGAGCTGGTGTCCGGCCTGGATGAGCGTGGCCTGTGGACGGAGTGGCACCGCGACCCGGGCAGGTTCACGTCGGCGACGGTCCGGTCGCTGGCGGAGGGGCTGCTGGCCGCCCTGGTCGACCTGGTGTCGGCCTTGGACGGACCGGTCGGCGTCGCCGCCGTCCCCGCCGACCACCCGGCCGTCGCCCTGTCCGGCGAGGACCTGCGCGCGGTCCTGACCGCCCGCCCCGACACCCGGGCGCTCCTGCCGCTGGCACCGGCTCAGCAGGGCATGTTGGCCTGGCACCTGGCCCGGCCCGCATCCGCCGCCTACCACACACAGCTGTTGTTCGCCGTGGACGGCGACATCGACCCGGCGGTGCTGCGGGCGGCCTGGCAACGGGTGGTCGACCACACCGACGTGTTCCGCGCGGCGTTCGCCAGCGCCGGCCTGGACGAACCCGTGCAGGTCATCGGGGCGCCGCCGCCCGTGGACTGGCGCGTGCACGCCCTACCCGACACCGGGCCGACCGCCGTGGTGGACGCCGACCGGGCCGAACCCTTCGACCTGGCCACCCCGGGCCAGCAGCGCTGGCACTGGATCGACGGGGGCCGCGCCGGCCGCTGGCTGCTGTGGAGCCACCACCACATCCTGCTCGACGGGTGGAGCCTGCCCTTGGTGCTCGCCGACGTCGCCTCCGCCTACGAGGCCGAGGTGACCGGCCGCGCCTGGGCACCGCCGGCCCGACCCGGTTACGACGCCTATCTCCGCTGGTTGGCCGCCCAGGACGAGGAGTCCGGGGCCCGCTTCTGGCGGGAGACCCTGGCCGGCGCCCAGCCCACCAGGCTCGCGCGCGCCGGCGCGCCGGGCACGGGACCGGCCGCCCTGGCCACCGCCGAGCTGTCCCCGGAGTCGACCCGGTCGCTGACCCGGCTGGCGGAACGCGGCCGGGCCACCCTGCACTCGGTGGTACTGGCCGCGTGGTCGCTGCTGCTGGGGCAGCGGTGCGGGAGCCGGGACCTGCTGTTCGGGGTGGTCATGTCGCTGCGGCCCGACGAGATCCCCCGGTCCGAACGGCTCGTCGGGCTGTGCCTGAACACGCTGCCCCTGCGGGTGCGGTTCGAGGAGGACGCCGAGCTGCCCTCGCTGTTCCGCGAGGTCCAGCGGAACCTGGTCGAGACCTACCAGCACGCGGCGCACCCGCTGGGTCGCATCCGCGGCTGGGCGGGGGTCCGCGACGCCCTGTTCGACTCCATCGTGGTGTTCGAGAACTACCCCGGCGACCGCACCGGGCAGCCCCTCGGCGAGCACGGCGCGCTGCGGGTCGTCCGCGCCGTGGAGAGCACCGAGTTCGCCGTGTCCCTGACCGTCCTGCCGGGAGACCGGCTGACCTTCGAACTGACCTACCAGCCCCACGCGCTGGCCCCGGCCGAGGCGAGCGGACTGGTCCGCCACCTGGCCCGCCTGCTGGAGCGGATCGCCGGCAGTGGCGACCCTGACGGAGGAGAGAACCCGTGACCCTGCGCGTGCGCGACCTGTTCGCCGACGACGCCGACGACACCGCCGCGAGAGTGGCCGAGTGGAACGACACGGTCCGCGACCGGCCCACCGAGGTGGGCATCCACGAACTGGTGCGGGAGCGGGTGGCCGAGCACGGTGAGCGTCCCGCCGTCACCTTCGAGGGCGGCACGCTCACCTACGCCGAGCTGGACGCGGCGGCGGGCGGGGTGGCGGCGCGGCTGGCCGAGCTGGGGGTGCGCCCTGGTGACGTGGTGGCCATCGCGCTGCCCCCCTCCCAGGAGCGGATCACCGCCGTCCTCGGCGTGCTGTACGCGGGGGCCGCCTACCTCCCGCTGGACCCGGAGCTGCCCGCCCAGCGGTTGGAGTTCCTGCTCGGCGACGCCGGCGCGTCCGCGCTCGTCACCGACACCGCCGAGCGCCTCGCGGAGTTGGGCTACCGGGGGCCGGCCCTGGTGTGCTCGGCCGGGTGGTCCACGGCGGGCGGCGGGGCCGCCGTCGACTTCCCCGGCGCCGACCTGCTCGCCTACGTCATCTACACGTCCGGGTCCACCGGCCGGCCCAAGGGCGTCGCGGTGAACCACCGCAGCCTGGTCAACCGCCTGCTGTGGATGCGCGACCAGTACGGCATCGGCCCCGACGACGTCATCCTGCACAAGACCTCGTTCAGCTTCGACGTGTCGGTGTGGGAGCAGTTGTTGCCGCTGATCAGCGGTGCCCGACTGGTCATCACCCCCGAACCGGCACGCCGGGACGCCACGGCGATGGTGCGCCTGGTCCGGGACGAGGCCGTGACGGTGCTGCACTTCGTGCCGTCGCTGGTCCCCGCGTTCCTCGACGTGGCCGACGTCGAACGGGCCGAGTCGCTGCGGGTGGCGGTCTCCAGCGGCGAGGCCCTGCCCAAACCGGTCGCCGCCGAGTTCACCCGGCGGCTCCCGCACTGCGCGCTGCACAACCTCTACGGCCCCACCGAGGCCACCATCGACGTCACCCACTGGCCGGTGCGGGCCGAGGACGACCGGCCGTTCGTGCCCATCGGCACCCCGATCGACAACACCCGCGTCCACGTCCTCGACGAGGACCTTAACCCGCTGCCGGTGGGCGCGGAGGGCGAACTGTGCATCGGTGGGCAGGCGGTGGCGGTGGGCTACCTCGGCCGGCCGGGCCTGACGG
>NZ_AGVX02000730.1 GCF_000239155.1 Actinoalloteichus spitiensis RMV-1378 | reverse complement strand
GTCCCCGCTCCACCCCGTCCACATCGATCAGTCCTTGGCGAACAGCGTCAGCGTGATCTCGCTGCCGTAGCGACCACCACGGGCCTCCTCCGGCACGGCGAGGCCGAGGTCCGCGCCCAGGACGGTCGTCCCGAACCGGCTGACCCGGTCGGTGTCGGCCAGGGCGGCCGGGCCGTCGAAGGCGGCGTCGGGGCCGGCCTCGGCGCCGGACTCGGACTCGACGACCTTCGGGGTCCAGCTCAGGTTCTCCGCGCCGAACCGGCGGTTACCGGCGACGAACTCGCTGGCGCTGCCGGCGACGGTCCAGCCCTGACCGCGCGACTGGACCTCGTCGCGGGTGTCGGTCACGGTGACCTGCGGCAGGGCACCGGACTGGCTGCGCGGGTCGCCCTCGAAGACGACGGAACCGGTGTCGGCCACCGACATGCTCAGCGCGCCACCGCTGGTGGGCAGCGGAACGGTGGCCTCCAGGGCCACCGAGGAGTCACCCGAGGCGGGGGCGTGCCCGAGGAAGTCGAAGACGGCCTCGCCGATGTCGGTGTTGTCCAGGTAGGCGCCCCGGACGATGTCCCACCGGTTGGCCCGGGCCTGGAGGACGTCCGAGCCGGCGCCCTTGGCGTAGAAGGGCACGAGGGCGTTGGTGTGGTCACCGGAGTGCCAGGAGACGTTGGGCAGCTGACCGGCCTCGCCGGTCACCGGGGTCCAGGTCGGGTTCGAGTCCGGCCCGGCCAGGTAACCCGTCTCGTGGTCGGCGGTCACGATGACGAGCGTCTCGTCCCAGCTGCTGTTCTCCTCCACCCACTGGTCGACGGCCTCGGCGGCGCGGTTGAAGTCGATCTGCTCCTCGAGCGTGCGGGTGGTGTTGTTCGCGTGGGCGGCCCAGTCGACGGCACCACCCTCGACCATGAGGAAGAAGCCCTCGTCGCCCTGCTCCAGGACGTTGAGCGCACCCTCGGTCATGGTGTCCAGGCCGGGAACGTCGTTGAGCGGGTCGGTCCACGGGAGGACGTCGTCGTTCTCCATGCCGGGGCGGTTGTACTGGAGCGTCTCCGCGACCTGGGCGAGGCCGAAGACCTTCTCCGGCACGTTCCGACCCTCGGCGAGCGAGGCGAAGTCGGCCTGCTCCTCGATGTAGGTGAAGTCGGTCCCGCCGGTGCTGACCCGCTCGAAGTCCTCCTGCGAGATCCAGGTCCAGTCGGACGCCCGCCGGGTGTGGGCGTCGGTGAAGTTGGGGTGGCCGCCGCCCATGAGGACGTCGACACCGCTGTCGATCATCTCGGTCGCCAGACCCTGGTAGTCGTTGCGACTCGAGTTGTGCGCGATGAAGCCGGCGGGGGTGGCGTGGTTGAACGGCACCGAGGTGACCAGGCCGACCTTCTTGCCGACCTCGATGGCCTGCTCACCGACGGTCAGCAGGCGGTCTCCGTCCGGCGTGTAGCCGAGGATGCCGTTGTTGGTCTTGACGCCCGTGCCCAGCGCGGTTCCCGCGGCTGCCGAGTCGGTGGCACCGGAGGCCACCCAGTCGAACGAGCCCCAGGCCTCCTCGGGGACGTACTCCGCCCGACCACTCGCGGAGTGGTGGGACTGACCGACCTGGACCGGGTAGGACTCGTACACCTGGCTCGGGGTGCCGGGCACGTGCTCCACGGCGCCGGTGGCGGGGTCCACGGAGGCCTGGCCGTAGCTCTGCCCCTGCTCGTAGAGGCTGGGCAGGTCGAAGTGGCTGTAACCGCCGCCGTCGGAGATGAGAAGAATGATGTTCTTGGGCACGGGCGTTTCCTCCGCGCCCGCGACGCCGGCCGACAGGGGAGCGGCGGCCATGCCCAGGGCCGCTCCCGTGACGACGAGACCGCGAGTGCGCTTGAGCACTCTGCTGCTCATTGCTTCCTCGTTCCGTGTCAGTGGGTCCGATGCCGCGCGGACGTGGGTTACGCGGCCCTCGCACGTTTTCTTCCGAAGGTGACGAGGACACGATCGGTAGCGGACGTCCGGGTGAACCTCTGCCGACGTGGTGACTGATCGCGACCGTCGGTTCCGCCAGGAGCACGAAAAGTGGTGTGGTGGCCCCGGTGTGGGAGGGGGTCGTCCCGGGGTTTCACCGAGAGTGATTGGGTTGGCCGGACCTGCCGCGTCGGTCCGGGAACGTCTCCTCGTCCGCCCGGCCGTCCGAACCGGACGGTGAACAGCTCCCGGGCCTTCCCGTGAGCGGTGGGTGGCCACCGTGGACGTGGTGTCCCACCCGGTCACCGGGTGTGCGATCGCTTCGGGCCGTGGCGGCGGTGCGGAACCGGGGAGCGCGCCACCGGCTCGTCTCCCCAGGGGGAACCGGCCTCCGCGTCCCGGCACCGGGCCGGAAACGGGGTGCGGGAGGCCGGTTCCGTGGTGTGTGATCGGTGGTGTGACGATCGTCCTGGGCACTCCGGAAGTCGACGGGTTGAACGAGGTCGTGCACGCACTGCGGGCATGGCAGGACGACGGGGAGCCAGCACAGCCGCACCCGGGAGACCTGGGCTGGTTCTGGCGGTTCGGTGCGGAGGCCACCGCCCGAGCGGTCCGGACCTGGAGCCGCGACGGGGAAATTCTCGCGATGGGGTTGCTGGACGGCCCCGACCTGGTGCGACTGGCGATCGCACCGCACGCCGAACGGGACGAGGAGTTGGCGCGGCGGCTGTCGGAGGACGTGACCGATCCCGCGCGCGGAGTGCTGGGGGAGGGGGCGGCGTACGTGGAGGCCCCACCCGGCGCGCTGGTCCGCGACCGGCTGGCCGAGCGGGGCTGGACCTCCGGCGAGGCGTGGACGCCGCTGCGCCGTGACCTCGCGGACCCGGTGCCGGACCCCGGGCCGCGGATCGCGGTGACCACACCGGACGGGGCGCACGTCCGGGTCGCGGTCCAGCGGGCGTCCTTCGACGGGTCGAGGTTCAGCCAGGACCACTGGCGGGCGATGGCGGCCGGCTCCCCCTACGCCGACGCCCGCTGCCTGATCGCCCACGACCGCGAGGGCAGGGCGGTGGCGGCGGTGACGGTGTGGTCGGCGGGCCCGGGGAGGCCAGGGTTGCTCGAACCGATGGGCGTGCACCGGGACCACCGCCGGAAGGGCCACGGCCGGGCGATCGTGGTCGCGGCGGCGGCCGCCTTGCGGGCCCTCGGCTCGTCGAGCGCGATCGTCCGCACCCCCAGCTCCAACGTCGGCGCCGTCGCGACCTACGAGTCGGCCGGCTTCCAGCGACTGCCCGAGACCCGGGACCTCTGCCGACCTTCCTAGCCCGGGCACCGGTGGGGACAGAGGTGGTGTTCGTCCGGTGATGGCCCGTCGCACCCGCTGGGAGGACCGCCTCGCTGGGCGGCGGAACCGCGTCGGACGGGAGGGTTGACCTCGGACCGTTCCACGAGCCGGAGCCGGGCGCGGTGTCCTGGTCCGACCGGCGTCCCCGCCGGCGGCCCGCGCCCCGTCCGCCATCGTCCTCCCGGCGCGGGCACGGAGTCCCCCTGCCCGGCCGCGAGCGCCGCTCCCGACGAGGCGACCGGGTGCGGAGTCGAACGGGGACCGGGAACGACGAGGGCCCGCCCGGACCGAGGTCCG
>NZ_AGVX02000731.1 GCF_000239155.1 Actinoalloteichus spitiensis RMV-1378 | reverse complement strand
TCCCCGTGGCCGCCGCCGCCGGCTGCCGCGCCGCGGGCGTGGACGACGTCACCGAGCTCTGCCTGCGGGTGAGCAGGAGCGCCACGTCCTGCTACGGGGACTCCGGCGGCCCGGCGGTGGTCAGGGAGGGCGGGTCCTGGCGGCTGGCCGGCCTCGACTCCCGGGGCGGCGACCAGGTCTGCGGAGTTGGCGGGCTGGTGTTCACCGAGGCGACGGTGTACCGGGACTGGGTGCGGTCGACCATCTCCTGACCCCGGCCCCCAGGACTGGTCCGGGCCTGTCGCCGCACGAACGGCAGGACGCGGAGGCGGGCCGAGGGCTGGGACGCCAGCCTCCCGAGGTGCCTGCCCGCCCAGCCCACCGCCCGATCCGGTGGCGCCGCCGGGCACCCGGTCGCCCAGCGGTGCGCTGGGCCGGCGCCGGGGCGGCGGTCCGAGGACGGGATCGGGGTGGTCGACGCAGCTGCCCGAGGATCGTGCTCCGCCCACCGGGGTGCCGTGCCGGGACGTGACGGGCGGTGCCCGGGCCGCGACGCGGAGCAGGTGAGAGTCGGCTCATAGTCAAATCGGTTGCCGGTGGACCCCGATCGGCGGAAGCTTGCTTCGTGCAACTAGTTGGGTGATGCAAGCAAACAGGGGTTTTCAGGCGGTGCGGGAACCAGACGAGGATGCCGGCACCGCGGCGGTCACGCCCGCGGCGCGGATCAGCGGATCACTGCACGAACTCGTGCGGTGGGTCGGCTGCGCCTCCGGCCAGTCGCGGCGGTACGGCGAGTTCGGCGCCGGGTCGTCGGGCTTCGCCCTGCTCCACCAACTCCACGAGCGGGGCCCGTGCCGGTCCGGTGAGCTCGCCACCGCGCTCCGGGTGGACCCGTCCACGGTGAGCCGGTGGGTCTCCGCGCTCGAACGGGAGGGGCTGCTGCGCAGGGAGCCGGACCCGGAGGACCGCAGGGCGTGCCTGCTCGCCGTCACGGAGAACGGCGACGCCCTGTTGGAGGAGCGGTGGCGGATGCGCCGCCGGGTTGTCGACCGGGTCCTCGAAGGCTGGAACGCCGCCGACCGCGAGGCGCTGGCCTCCCTGATCGCCAGGCTGAACACGGCCTGTGCCGAACAGTTGACGACGTGTACCACCGAGCTCGCCGAGGAGCGGGCCGGTCCACTCAGGGGAAGTGAATGAGCGACAGCATGGCGGCGCGGGACACCGGTCCCCGCGCCGACGGGGGGCTGACCCATCGACAGGTACTCACCATCATCAGCGGACTGCTCGCCGGCATGTTCCTCTCGGCGCTCGACCAGACGATCGTCTCGTCGGCGATGCGGGTCATCGCCGACGAACTGCACGGGCAGACGGCGCAGGCCTGGGCCACGACCGCCTACCTGATCACCGCGACGATCTCCACGCCGCTCTACGGCAAGTTGTCCGACATCTACGGCCGCAAACCGATGTACCTGACGGCCATCACCGTCTTCGTCGTCGGGTCGGCGCTGTGCGGCGTCGCGACCTCCATCTACCAGCTCGCCGCCTTCCGCGCGGTGCAGGGACTGGGGGCCGGCGGGCTGATGTCGCTGGCCCTCACCATCGTCGCGGACATCGTCAGCCCACGGCAGCGGGGTCGCTACCAGGGCTACTTCATGGCCGTCTTCGGGGTGTCCAGTGTGCTGGGCCCGGTGCTCGGGGGGTTCTTCGCGGACCTGGACGACCTGGTGGGGGTGGCCGGGTGGCGTTGGGTCTTCCTCATCAACGTGCCCGTCGGCGTGGTCGCCTTCCTCATCGTCGCCAGGGTGCTCAACATCCCGCACCACCCGGTGCGCCACCGGGTGGACTACTGGGGGGCGGCCGCCCTCGTCGTGGGCCTCGTGCCCCTGCTGACGGTCCTGGAGCAGGGCCGGGAGTGGGGCTGGGCCTCTCCGCTCTCACTGCTGATGTTCGGCGTCGGCGTCGTCGGTCTGGTGGCCTTCGTGCTCGTGGAGCGGCGCATGGGGGACGAGGCGCTGCTACCCCCTCGGCTGTTCCGTTCGGGGACGTTCCGGCTCGCCAACGTGCTCAACTTCGTCGTCGGGCTCGGGATGTTCGGCGGGATGATGTCGGTCCCGCTCTACCTCCAGATCGTGAAGGGGCTGAGCCCCACCGAGGCCGGTCTCATGATGCTGCCGACCACGTTCGGGATCATGGTCGCCACCGGGATCGTCGGCCAACTGATCGCCAGGACCGGGCGCCTCAAGATCTTCCCGATCATCGGCACCGGGCTGCTCACCCTCTCCTACCTGCTGTTCTCGCAGGTGACGGTGGACACGCCGCTCTGGCAGATCGGGCTGGTCATGGTCGTCCTCGGCGGTGGGCTCGGCCAGTGCATGCAGACGCTGACGCTCTACGTGCAGAACGACGCCCCGCCGAGGGACTCCGGCGCGGCGACCGCCTCGGCGAACTTCTTCCGCCAGAACGGGGGAACGGTCGGAGTAGCGGTGTTCCTCTCCGTCCTGTTCTCCGTGGTGGGGGACCGGATCGCGGCGGCCTTCGAGTCGGCCGCGCGGACCCCTGGGTTCCAGCAGGCCCTGAGCGACCCCGCCGTGGTGGCGGACCCCGCGAACGGGCGGTTCCTGGCGGCGGTGGAAGGAGCAGGTGGCCTGGACCTCAACGACACCTCGTTCCTGAACGGGCTGGACCCGAGGCTGGCGCGGCCGGTGCTGGAGGGCTTCGCGAGCGCGGTCGGCACCGTCTTCCTGATCGGACTCGGCGTGGTGGCGCTGGCCTTCGTGCTCTCGTGGTTCCTCCGGGACGTGCACCTCTCGGACCGTTCGAACCTCGAGCAACTGGCGGCGGAGCGCGCGGCGGCCGAGACCGGCGGCGGGGTGGATCCGAACGGCCGGGTCGCCGAGGAGCGGTCCCCCAGCGGGAAAGCCGCCCCGGCGGACGAGACCTCCCCGGCGCCGGAACGTTCGACCACCGGCCAGGTCTGACCGTGTTGGGAGGCAGGGTGGCGTGGC
>NZ_AGVX02000732.1 GCF_000239155.1 Actinoalloteichus spitiensis RMV-1378 | reverse complement strand
GGTGGTGTCGCGGGCTCGTCGTGCGGGGTTGGAGCTGTCCTCACGGGACGTGTTCGTCAAACAGACCATCGAAGCCCTCGCCGCTGACCTCCCCGAGACCCTCGTCCTCGGGGAGACAGGCACCACCGGGCCACGACCGAGTGTTCGCCAGGCCCCCGTGAGCGGGCCGGTGGAGACCACCCCGGTGCTGGAGTGGTTCTTCGACACCCATCCGCTGGCGCCGCACCACTTCATGATGTCGATGGGCTTCACCCTTGCCCCCGACACCGACCTCGCCGCGCTCCGCGCCACCGTCGAGGCGCTCGTCGCCCACCACGACGCCCTGCGCACCGTGATCGACGTCGACGACACCCGACGGACCGTGCGCATCGAACCCGCGCTCGGGGAGGCGGAGGTGCTGACCGTCATCGACCTGTTCGACGGCCAGGATCCGGAGGCGAAGTGGGAACGGTGCGTTCGTGAAGCCCAGTCCTCGGTGGACCTGGCACGCGGACCACTGATCAGGGTGCTCGTCGCCCCGGAGGACACCCGGCTCCGGGTCGTCATGACCGCCCACCACGCGGTAGTCGACGGCGTGTCCTGGCGGATCCTGCTCAGCGACCTCGCCGCGGGATACGCCCAGGCCGCCGCCGGGGCGGAGATCGACCTCGGAGCGAAGACGACCTCGGTCCGGCAGTGGGCCTCCCGGCTCCGGGAGCACGTGCGGGCGGGTGGTTTCTCCGAGCAGGTCGGGTACTGGGCCGACGCGGTGGGCCCGGATGTCAGCGTCGAGGTGCCGGTGGATGGCACCGGGGGCCGGAACACGGTCGGGTCGATGGGGTCGGTGTCGGTGTCGCTGGACGTCGAGCGGACCCGGGCGTTGGTGCAGCGGGTTCCGGCGGTGTACCGGACGCAGGCCAACGACGTGTTGTTGGCGGCGTTGGCGTTGACGTTGCGGGAGTGGACCGGTCGGGACCGGGTGGCGGTGGCCATGGAGGGTCATGGCCGGGAGGAGTTGTTCGAGGGGGTGGACCTGTCCCGGACGGTGGGGTGGTTCACCTCGGTGTACCCGGTGGCGTTGTCGGTGCCGGGTGAGCCGGCTGGTGGGGTCGACTGGTCGGTGGTGGTGAAGTCGGTGAAGGAGCAGTTGCGTGCTGTTCCCGACCGGGGTGTGGGGTACGGGGCGTTGCGGTACCTGGGTGCGGTCCCGGAGTTGGTGGGGCAGCCGGCCCCGGCGGTCAGCTTCAACTACCACGGCCAGTTCACGCTGGACAACACGAAGGCCGCCGGCGAGGACGGGTTCTACCGGGCCGGGATGTCGGTGCCGGGCCAGGACCACCACCCCGATGAGCAGCGCCCGCACCTGCTGGACGTGGTCGGTGCGATCGAGGACGGCCGGCTGACCTTCAGCTGGTTCTACTCGACCGACCGCCAT
>NZ_AGVX02000733.1 GCF_000239155.1 Actinoalloteichus spitiensis RMV-1378 | reverse complement strand
GGGGGCACCACGCGGGCGGTGTCTCCGCCCCCCCGGCGGGTGCCCGGGGCGCCGGCCGGTGAGGTGCCCGGCCGCCGCCGTCCAACGACCAGGGGGCACCGGCCCCGGTTCCCGGGCGGGCGGGCGCTGCGAGGGCCGCGAGCACCGGTGGCCGGGTGGCCCATCCGCGCGCGGCGCGCAAGGACCACCCGGAACGCGCGGCCCTGCCGTCCCCCTGCGCACCAGGGGAGGACCGGACGGCGGCCGGGTGGTGCCCGCCCCCGCAGCGGAGCGCGGAGGCGGGCGAGGCTCACCCCGGCTCCACCACCGGCAGCCGGTCGACACCGCCGGCGAGCAGCGCGGTGGTGTGCGTCCCCGCGCGGAACGCCGGTTCGGCGATCACCCGCCGCAGCACCCCGACCGTGGTGCGCAGGCCCGGCCCGTCCACCCGGAACTCACGCAACGCGCGGTCCATTCTGGACAACGCCTGGGCCCGGTCCGGTCCCCAGACGACGACCTTCGCCAGCAGCGAGTCGTACTCGGTGGGCACCCGCCACCCCGGGTAGGCCGCGGTGTCCACGCGCACGAAGGGACCGCCGGGCGGCACGAACTCGCTGACCAGTCCCGGTCGGGGCGCGAAGTCGAGGTCGGGGTCCTCGGCGTTGACCCGGCACTCCACCGCCACCCCGCGCGGCACGATCTCCCGCTGCGACAGGCTCACCGGGTGGCCGGCGGCGACCATGAGCTGTTCCCGGACGAGGTCGACACCGGTCACCATCTCGGTGACCGGGTGCTCCACCTGGATGCGGCAGTTCATCTCGATGAACGCGACCTCCTCGCCCTGCACGAGGAACTCGAAGGTGCCCGCACCCGTGTAGCCGACCGCCCGCGCCCCCCGCACCGCGTACTCGCACAACCGGGCCCGCACGTCGGCGGACAGCCCGGGAGCCGGGCTCTCCTCCACCAACTTCTGGTGCCGGCGCTGCACCGAGCAGTCCCGCTCCCCCAGGTGCAGCACGGTGCCGTGGGTGTCGGCGAGGACCTGCACCTCGACGTGCCGGGCCCGGTCCCAGTACCGCTCCACGTAGACGCTGTCGTCACCGAAGGTGCCGCGCGCGGCCGCCCGGGTGGCCCGGTAGGTGGGCACCAGGTCCTCGGCGTCGCGGACCACCGCCATGCCCCGCCCCCCGCCGCCGGCGGAGGCCTTGATGATCAGGGGAAAACCGATCTCGCTGGCGACCTCCACGATCTCGTCGGTGCCCCGCACCGCTTCGGTGGTGCCCGGCAACACGGGCAGGCCGGCGGCGGTCATCCGTCTTCTGGCCAGGGCCTTGTCGCCCAGCTCGGCCATCACCTCCGGCCGGGGGCCGACGAAGACGAGACCGTTGGCGGCGCAGATCTCGGCGAAGTCCGGGTCCTCGGACAGGAACCCGTACCCGGGGTGCACGGCCTGCGCGCCGGTGCTCAAGGCCGCCTCGACGAGCGCCGGCGCGTACAGGTAGCTGCGTCGGGAGGGACCCGGCCCGATCCGCACCGACGCGTCCGCCGCCCGCACGGCCGCCGACTCGTCGTCGGCCGCCGAGTGGGCCACGACGGTGCGGATGCCCAGTTCACGGCAGCTGCGGATGACGCGGAGCGCGATCTCGCCCCGGTTGGCGACCAGGACGGTGTCGAACGGCGGGCGGCC
>NZ_AGVX02000734.1 GCF_000239155.1 Actinoalloteichus spitiensis RMV-1378 | reverse complement strand
GGGACTGGACCGGGTCGGGGTCCACGACGACTTCTTCACCCTCGGCGGCGACTCCATCCTGAGCCTCAAGGTCACCTCCCGCGCCAGGGCCGCGTTCGGTGTCGATCTCACCGCGCGGACGCTGTTCGACCGACCGACGGTCGCCGCCCTCGCCGTGGAGATCGGCGACCGGCGGAACGAGCCCGGCACCACGCTCTCCGGCCCGGTACCGGTGCGTCGTGACGTGCCGCAGCCGCTCTCCTTCGCCCAGCAGCGGTTGTGGTTCCTGCACGAGTTCGACCCGCAGGGCGTCGAGTACAACCTGTCGGTCGGACTGCGGCTCACCGGGAACCTGGAGCGTGCCGCGCTCGCAACGGCCCTGACGGCGCTGGTGGCGAGGCACGAATCCCTCCGGACGACCTTCGACACGCACGACGGCGAGGCGGTGCAGGTCGTGCACCCACCAGCCAACGTGGTGGTTCGGCAGGTCGATCTCCGCCCCGCCGCCGGGTGTGGCCGGCCGTCGAGGGGGGCGGACGGTGCCGCGCAGGACGCCCACGCGGAACTGCGCCGGCTGCTGCATGTCGAGAGGTCCACTCCCTTCGACATGCGCACCGGCCCGCTGCTACGGGTGTTGCTGATTCGCGAGGACGACAATTCCCACGTGCTGGTGCTGTCGATGCACCACATCGTCACCGACGGCTGGTCCATGGGTCTGATCGCCGACGAACTCACCGAGCTGTACGGCGCGGCGGTGCGCGGCGTCGCGCCGGAACTCGCCGACCCCGTCATCCAGTACGTCGACTTCGCGGTCTGGCAGCGGGAACGGCTCGCCGGGACCGCGTTGGCGTCCCAGATCGATTACTGGCGCGACAGGCTGGCTGGCCTTCCTCCGCTCGAGTTGCCCACCGATCGGCCTCGACCGGCCGTTCGGACGTCGGCCGGTGCGCGGCGGCGGTTCGTGGTTCCGCGTGAGGTGACCACCTGGCTGCGGACGTTCGGACGCGAGCACGACGCCAGCCTCTTCATGACGCTCACCGCGTTCGTCCAGCTGCTGCTGTCCCGGTACAGCGGTCAGCACGACCTCGCGGTGGGCACGACGGTGTCCGGACGGGACCGGGCCGCCGAGGTGGAGAAGCTGGTCGGGTTCTTCGTCAACACCCTGGTCCTGCGCTCGACGGTGGAGCCTGCGAAGCCCTTCGCCGACCACCTCCGGCAGGTGCGGGAGACGGTGCTCGACGGCTTCGAGCACCAGGACGTTCCGTTCAGCCGGTTGATCGACGAGCTGTCCCCGGCGCGGGACACCAGCCGCACCCCGCTGGTGCAGGCCATGGTGACCTTGCAGAACGCTCCTCGCGGCGCGCTCGAGCTCCAGGGTCTTCGCGTCGAGGAGGTGGAGCTGCCGCACGAGAGCGCTCAGTTCGACCTGACCCTGCTGTTCCAGGAGCAGCACGACGGGACGCTGTCGGGCGAGATCGAGTACAGCACCGACCTGTTCGATCCGGAGACCATCGAGCGGTTCACCCGTCACTTCGCGGTCCTGGTCGACGCGGTGCGGCGGGATCCACGGCAGCCGTTGCGCGCGCTCGACATCCTTGACTCCTCGGAGCGGGAGTTGGTGGTGCGGGGGTGGAACGACACCGAGCTGGCGGTGCCCCCGGTGTCGGTGGCCGGGTTGGTCTGCGCGCAGGCGGCACGGACACCGGAAGCGGTGGCGGTGGTCGACGCCGAGGGCGCGGTGACCTACGCGGAGCTGGAGGAACGGTCAGCGCGGTTGGCCGGGTACCTGGCGGCACGGGGTGTGGGTGTGGAGTCCCGGGTCGGGATCTGCCTGTCCCGGTCGGTGGAGCTGGTGGTGGCGTTGATAGCGGTGGCGCGTGCCGGTGGCGTGTACGTCCCGGTCGACCCCGAACACCCGACCGAGCGCATCGCCTACGTGCTGACCGACAGCGGAGCTGCCCTGACCATCACCGAGCAGGGCCTGGCACGCCACGTTCCCGATTCGGTTCCCGCGGTGTGCGTGGACGACCCGGCGATCCAGGAGGTCATCGAACGCTGCGACCCGGCTCCGGTGGTGTTCACCTGCCCCGAGCAGGCGTTGTACGTGCTCTACACCTCCGGGTCCACCGGCCGCCCCAAAGGCGTGGTCGTCTCCCACGGCAACCTGGTCACCTTCCTGACCACCATGACCACCCGGGTCGGGATCACCCCGTCCGACCGGTGGTTGGCGGTGACCACGATCTCCTTCGACATCGCCGGCCTGGAACTGTTCCTCCCCCTGCTGCACGGCGCCCGGGTGGTCCTGGCCACCCGGGAGGAGGTCACCGACCCCGCCGCGGTCACCCGCCTGGTCACCGACCACGGGATCACCCTGCTGCAGGCCACCCCGACCTGGTGGCGGTCGGTGCTGGCCGAGACCGGTACCGCCCTGTCCGGGGTGCGGATGCTCGTGGGGGGCGAGGCCCTGCCCGTCGAGGTGGCGGCCACGATGACCGGGGTCGCCGGCCCGGCTGGGGTGCTCAACCTGTACGGGCCGACCGAGACCACGGTGTGGTCCACCACCGCGGTGGTGGACGGCGCCGGGCCGGTGGTGATCGGCACACCGGTGGGCGGCACCCGGGTGTATGTCCTGGACGCCGGGTTGCGCCCGGTACCGCCGGGGGTGCCCGGGGAGCTCTACATCGCTGGTGCCGGAGTGGCTCGGGGGTATGCGGGGCGTGCGGGGTTGACCGCGTCCCGGTTCGTGGCCGATCCGTTCTCGCTGGTGGGTGGGCGGGTGTACCGGACCGGGGACGTGGTGCGGTGGTCCCGGTCGGGTGTGTTGGAGTTCGTGGGCCGGGCTGATGACCAGGTGAAGGTGCGGGGGCATCGGATCGAGCCGGCGGAGATCGAGGCGGTGCTGGCCGGGGTCGCGGGGGTGGCCTCGGCGGTGGTGGTGGTGCGGGCTGACGGGGGTGGTGTGGACCGGTTGGTGGCTTATGTGGTGCCCGCTGGTGGGGCGGAGGTGGACGTGGTGGGGGTGCGTGCGTCGGTGGGGCGGGTGTTGCCGGAGTACATGGTGCCCTCGGTTGTGGTGGTGGTGGAGTCGTTGCCGGTGACCGGGAACGGCAAGGTGGACCGGCGGGCGTTACCGGCACCGGAGTTCACCGGGGAAGGGGAGGGCAGGAAGCCCCGGACGCCGAGGGAAGCGGTGTTGGCGGCGGTCTTCGCGGACCTGTTGGGGGTGTCCGAGGTGGGGGTGGAGGATGATTTCTTCGCCCTGGGTGGGCATTCGTTGTTGGCGACCCGTCTGACCAGTCGGGTGCGGTCGGTGTTGTCGGTGGAGTTGCCGGTGCGGGCGGTGTTCGAGCACCCCACCGTGGCCGGGTTGGCCGAGGTCGTGGCCGGTCTCGGGGAGGTAGCCCAACCCCCACTGCTGCCCCGTGCCGACTCCGAGGCGGTGGTGCCCTTGTCCCCGGCCCAGCAGCGCCTGTGGTTCGTGGCCGGGTTCACCCCCGACAGCGTCGAGTACGTCCTGGCCACCGGTCTGCACCTGCGAGGCCCCCTCGACACCAGCGTCCTGCGTGCCGCGTTCGGTGTGGTCAGCCAGCGGCATGAGGTGCTGCGGGGCACCCTCGAACCCGGCGACGGCGCCGGGCAGACCCGGATCCACCCCCACCTGCCGGTGGGCGTGCGGGAGGTCACCGCCACCGGTGGGGAGGTCGACCAGGTGCTGCGGGCCGAGACCAGCGCCCCGTGGGAGTTGACCACCGGGCCGTTGTGGCGGGTCCTGCTGGTCCACACCGGTCCCGACGAGCACGTGTTGATGGTCTCGATGCACCACATCATCGGGGATGCCTGGTCGATGGGGGTGCTGGTCCGGGAGGTCCTGACCGCCTACACGGCCCTGCTCGCTGGTGAGGAGCCGGTGTTGCCGGTGTTGCCGGTGCAGTACCCGGACTGGGTGTTGTGGCAGCGGGAGTGGTTGAGCCCGGTTCGGGTGGAGGCCGGGGTGGACTACTGGCGGGAGCGGTTGGCGGGGGTGGCGCCGTTGGAGTTGCCCACCGACCGTCCCCGGCCGCCGGTGCGGGACACCGCTGGGGCGGTGACCGAGTTCGTGGTGCCCGAGCCGGTGGTGGCGGGGTTGCGGGCGGTGGGCCGGGAGTGTTCGGCGACGGTGTTCATGGTGTTGACGGCGGTGACGCAGGTGGTGTTGTCCCGGTGGTCGGGGCAGGACGATGTGGTGGTGGGCACGGTGACCTCGGGTCGGGACCGGGCCGAGGTGGCGGATCTGGTCGGGTTCTTCGTGAACACCGTGGCGTTGCGGTCGCGGGTGGATGAGCGGGAATCGTTCGTGGAGTTCCTGGCGGGGGTGCGGGATGGGGTGGTGGAGGCGTTCGCGTGGGACTGGGTGCCGTTCGATCGGGTGATCGAGGCGGTGGCTCCGGTGCGGGATGCCTCGCGGACGCCGGTGGTGCAGGTGGTGGTGGTGTTGCAGAACGCGGTGGGGGAGTGGGATGCGGGGGTGCCGGGGGTGGTGGTGTCGGATCGGGTGGTGCCCCGGCAGGCGGCGCAGTTCGATCTGGCGGTGCATTTCCGGGAGCGTTCGGTGGAGGCGGGTGGTGGTCTGGTGGGGACGGTGGAGTACGGGACGGCGTTGTTCGATGCGGGCACGGTGGAGCGGTTCGGGCGGTGGTGGGGGGAGTTGGCCGAGCGGGTGGTCGGGGCCGCTGACCGCCCCCTCCGCGACATCCCCCTGATCAGTGACGAGGAGCGGAACCGGCTGAGCCAGGCTTGGGAGTCGGACGTCGATCGGGCGGCGCGGGAGGTTCCCGGCGGCTCGTTGGTGGAGTTGTTCGATCGTCAGGTCCGGGAGCGTCCCGAGGCGGTGGCGGTGTCCTTCCAGGACACGACGGTGACCTACGGGGAACTGGCCGGGCGGGCCTACCGCCTGGCGGCGCACCTGCGGGCCAGGGGCGTGACCCCGGGAGCGCGGGTGGCGTTGCTGCTGCCCCGCACCACCGACCTGGTGGTAGGGGTGCTGGGTGTGCTCGCGGCCGGGGCGGCGTACGTACCGGTGGACCCGAACTACCCGGCGGAGCGGATCGCCTACACCCTGACCGACAGCGGGGCCTCCACGGTGGTGACCGTCTCGGAGACCGCTGGTGCTCTCCCGGGGGCGGTGTCCGGGGTGCCGGTGGTGGAACTGGACCGCACGGACTTCTCGGGGTACGAACCCGGGCGACCGGAGGTGGTGGTGCCCGCCGAGGCGGTGGCCTACGTGATCTACACGTCCGGGTCGACCGGACGGCCGAAG
>NZ_AGVX02000735.1 GCF_000239155.1 Actinoalloteichus spitiensis RMV-1378 | reverse complement strand
TCCGATCTGCCGGGGGGCGTGCCGCCGGCCGGGATGGCCGGCGGTGGGGTGGGTTCTCGCGCTCGGGCCGGCGGCGGGTCGACGGGGGGCCGTTCGGGTGGTCCGCCCCGGCTGCTCGTGCTGTGGTGCCCGGACTGGCCGGTGGTGGCCGCCGTGCGGGAGCTGGGGCTGTCCCCGCTGGACCCGGTCGCGGTGTTCTCCGCGAACCGGGTGCGGGCCTGTTCGTCGGCCGCCAGGGCCGCCGGAGTTCGTCGGGGTCTCCGCCGGCGGGAGGCGCAGGCGCGCTGCGCCGACCTGGTCGTGGTCGCCGACGACCAGGGCCGGGACGCCAGGGAGTTCGAGGCGGTCGCGGTGGCCGTCGAGCGGGTGGCCGTCGGGGTGGAGGTGGTGCGCCCTGGCCTGCTCACCCTGCCCGTCAGCGGACCGGCCTCCTACTTCGGTGGTGAGGAGCGGGCCGGTGAGCGGATCGTCGACGCGGTGTCGGTCGACACCGGCCTGGAGTGCCAGGTGGGAGTGGCCGACGGGCTGTTCGCGGCCGCGCTGGCGGCCCGGTACGGCGCGGTGGTGCCGGCGGGGGAGAGCGGGAGGTTCCTCGCGCCGTTGCCCGTCACCGAACTGGCCAGGGCCACCGAGCTGACCGGAGTGGGGGCGGACGGTTCCTGCGTCGCGTTGGTGGACCTGGTGCGCCGGCTCGGCCTGCGCACCGTGGGTGACTTCGCGGCACTCCCGTCCGACCGGGTCTCCTCGCGCTTCGGCGCGGAGGCGACGCGCGTTCACCGGCTGGCCAGGGGGCGGGAGGAGCGGCCACCCTCGCCGAGGCGGCCGCCGGCGGATCTCGCGATCGAGGAGGAACTGGACCCGCCGGTGGACCGGGTGGACACGGCGGCCTTCGTCGCCAGGACGTTGGCGGAGCGGTTGCACGTCGGGTTGACCGCGCACGGGCTGGCCTGCACACGGCTGGCCATCACGGCGGTCACCGAGAACGGCGAGGAACTGACGAGGACGTGGCGCTGCGCGGAGCCCCTCACGGTGGCCGGTACCGCCGACCGGGTCCGCTGGCAGCTGGACGGCTGGTTGCGCGCTCCGCCCGGGGAACGCCCCACCGCCGGGGTGCGGCTGTTGCGGCTGGCCCCGGCCGAGACGTCCCCCGCCGGGGACTTCCCCCGTGAGCTGTGGGACGTCGGGGGCGGGAGCCGGCAGCTCGACGAGCGGGCGGAGAGGGCGTTGGTCCGGGTGCGGGGGATGGTGGGCCCCGACGGTGTGCTGGCGGCGGTGCTCGGTGGCGGACGCGGACCGGCCGAGAGGGTGCGTCTCGTCCCGTGGGGCGATCCGCTCGAACCACGTCATGACCCGGGTGCTCCCTGGCCGGGCCAACTCCCGCCGCCCTCGCCGACGGTGGTGCCGGTGCCGCCGACACCCGCCGGCCTCCGCACCACGGCCGGCGAGCCGGTCGGCGTCACGGGGAGGTACGTCCTGACCGGGGCGCCCGCCGTGCTGGTGGTCGAGGGGGAGCGGGAACGTGAGGTCGTGGGATGGGCCGGCCCGTGGCCGGTGGAGCAGCGGTGGTGGTCCGACGACGGCGGCCGGGAGGCCCGCCTCCAGCTCGTCGCCCTGGCTCCGGAGGGGGAAGGGGGAGTCGGACCGTCGAACGGCCAGGACCACGGGAGAGGCCAGGAGGCGTTCCTCCTGGTCAGGTCGGGTGGTGCCTGGTTCGTCGAGGGGCGGTACGAGTGAGCCGGGGCTGGTTGCCCTCGTGCGGGAGCGGGCACGGGTTGCGCCGAGGCTGAACACATGGTTAACCTGCTGAACATGCGTTCAACCACCTCGGGTGGGTCCTCGAACCGCGGTCCGGTGCCGCCGGAGGACCTCACCACCAGGGCACGGATTCGGGACACGGCGATCCGGCTGTTCGGCCGCGCCGGCTTCGGAGTGGGCGTCCGGGCGATCGCCACCGAGGCGGGGGTCAGCCCCGCGTTGGTGGTGCACCACTTCGGTTCCAAGGACGGCCTGCGGGAGGAGTGCGACCGGTACGTCCTGCGGGTGGTGCGGGAGGCCAAGTCCGCTGCGGTCGAGACCGAGGAGTCCGGGGCGCACCTGCTCTCGATGCTCGCCATGGTCGGTGACTACGAGCCGACCGCCGCCTACATCATCCGCAGCCTGGCCGTGGGCGGCGACCTGGCGAACCAGTTCTTCGACCAGATGGCCCGGGACGCCGAGGAGTACCTGGCCGCCGGCGTCGAGGCGGGCATCATCCCGCCCAGCAGGAACCCCGCCGCCAGGGCGCGGTTCCTGACGCTCACCGGGGTCGGGATGCTCCTGCTGGAGACCAACCTGCGGGGTCCCGACGCCGACATCGGCGAGGTGTTCCGCGACTTCGCCGCGTGGTCCACGTTGCCGTCCCTGGAGGTCTACACCGAGGGGTTGTTCGCCAACCGGACGTTCCTCGACTCCTACCTCGCCGCCTTCCCCGTAGAGGGGGACCAACCGGCCACCGGCGACGGGGACGACCAGGGCAACGGCGCCGGCTGAGGAGACCCCGGCCCGACGAACCGTTTCTCGCTCCTCCCGAACCAGGCCCCACGACCAGAACAAGCGGAGAACAGGGTGACGCCATGACCGCCGCCATCGACATCCACCGGCTCAGCAAGTCCTTCGGGTCCGTACCGGCCCTCGACGAACTGGAGATGACGGTCCGCCCCGGCGAGGTAGCCGGGTTCCTCGGTCCCAACGGGGCCGGCAAGTCCACCACCATCCGCGTCCTGCTCGGGCTGCTGCGCGCCGACTCCGGTCGCGTTCGGGTGCTCGGAGCCGATCCGTGGGCCGACGCCGTCGAACTGCACCGCCGGATCGCCTACGTCCCCGGTGACGTGAACCTCTGGCCCGGCCTGACCGGGGGAGAGGCGATCGACCTGTTCTGCCGGTTGCGGGGCGGCGTCGACCCCCGGCGGCGCGCGGCGCTGGTGGAGCGGTTCGAGCTGGACCCGACCAAGAAGGGGCGGACCTACTCCAAGGGCAACCGGCAGAAGGTGGCGTTGGTGGCCGCGTTGGCCTCCGACGCCGAACTGCTCGTCCTCGACGAGCCGACCTCCGGCCTGGACCCGCTGATGGAGGCCGTCTTCCAGCAGTGCGTCGCCGAGGCCAAGGCGGAGGGGCGGACCGTCCTCCTCTCCAGCCACATCCTCGCCGAGGTCGAGAAGCTCTGCGACACCGTGACGATCATCCGCGCGGGCCGGACCGTGCAGAGCGGGACCCTCGCCGAACTCCGCCACCTGACCAGGACCTCGATCACGGTGAGCACCGAACGCGACGGTGCCTCGGTGGCCGGCCTCGCCGGCGTGCACGACCTGCGGGAGCGCTCCGGCGCGCTCGTGTTCGACGTCGACGACGACGACCTCGCCGGTGTGATGCGGCACCTGGCCGACCTGGGCATCCGCAGCCTCGTCAGCAGCCCGCCCTCCCTGGAGGAGCTGTTCATGCGGCACTACGGCGACGAGAGCGCCCTCACCGGGGGAGGCCGTCGATGAGCACCGGAGCGGTGCTGGCCGCCGGCCGGTCCTCCCGCGCCCAGGCCGGCGCGTTCGTCGGTACCTCGACGCTGACCTGGTTCACCCTGCGGTTGGACCGCGTCCGGATCCTCGTGTGGGCCCTCGTGCTCGGTGCCCTGCCGGCATCCTTCCTCCCCGCGTTGGAGGACCTGATGCCCACCCAGGAGGACCGGCAACTCCGCGCCGAGCTGATCCGCAGCCCGGCGGCGGTGGTGATGAGCGGCCCGGGGTACGGGCTGGACGACTACACCTACGGAGCGATGGTCGCCAACGAGATCGGCCTGCTCGCCATGGTCGCGGCGGCGATCATGAGCATCCTGCTGGTGGTGCGGCACACCAGGACCGAGGAGGAGACCGGGCGGGCGGAACTCGTGCGGGCCAACGTCGTGGGGCCTCGAGCCGGGCTCACCGCGGCCCTGGCCAGCGCGGTGGTCGCCAACCTGGCGGTCGGGCTGCTGCTCGCGGCGGGGCTGACCGCGGGCGGCCTGGGCGCGGTCGACTCCCTGTCCTTCGGCGCCGGGGTCGCCGCCGTCGGGCTCGTCTTCGCCGGCGTCGCGGCGCTCACGGCGCAGCTCAGCGAGCACGCCAGGGCCTCGACCGGCCTGGCCATGGCCTTCCTCGGTGTCTCCTTCGCGCTCCGGGCCGTCGGCGACGTCACCGAGCTGGAGAGCGGCAGCCCGCTGACCTGGCTCTCCCCCCTGGGATGGGCGCAGGCCACCCGGGCGTTCGTCGACCTCCGGTGGTGGCCGCTGGCGCTGTGCCTGGGGTTGGCGGTCCTCACCACCGCCCTCGCCTTCCTGCTGCTCGGCCGCCGGGACGTGGGAGCGGGACTGGTGCGCCCCCGGCCGGGCCGCGCCGCCGGGCACCCGTTGTTGGCCGGACCGTTCGCCCTCACCTTCCGGCTGCACCGGGGCGGCCTGACGGCCTGGGTCGTCGCGGTGCTCCTCGCCGGCCTGGCCTTCGGGTCGTTGACCGACTCCGTGACCGAGGCGCTGGTGGACAACGAACTGCTCGCCAGGACCATCGTGACCGGGGACGGCGGCGACCTCGTCGACGGCTTCCTCGCGGCGATGATCGAGTACCTGGCGTTGGCGGTGGGAGCCTACGCGGTGTCCTCGGTGCTGCGGCTGCGCGCGGAGGAGACCTCGGGGCGGCTGGAGCCGCTGCTCTCCGCCCCGGTCTCCCGGTGGCGGTGGCTGGGAGCGGGTCTGGCGGTGGCCGTGCTGAACTGCGCGGTGCTCCTGGTCATGGCCGGGGTCGGCACCGGGGTGTCCTCGGCCGCCGCCACCGGGGACGGCGGGCTGGTCCTGGTCTCGCTGGGGGCCTCGCTGGCCTTCCTCCCGGCGGTCCTGCTCGTCACCGGGGTCGCCGTCCTCCTCCTCGGCCTGGCCCCGAAGGCGCTCGGCCTGGCCTGGCTGGTGGTGGTGTACGCGCTCCTGGTCGGGCTGCTCGGGCCGTTGTTGGACCTGCCGCCGGCGGCGGCGGACCTCTCGCCGTTCAGCCACGTCCCGGCACTGCCGGCCGTCGAACTGACCCCGGCCCCCCTGGTCTGGCTCACCGGGCTGGCCCTGGTGTCACTGCTGGCCGGGATGGCGGGTTTCCGGCGGCGGGACGTGCCCGCCTAGGAGCCGACCGGACGGCTGGACGGGCCTGGCACCGGCGGGCGGAACGGATCGAGGGAGGAGGACGAGGATGAGCTGGCACAACCCACCGATGCCGTGGCCGGAGCTGGAACGGCGCCTGTCCGGCAGGTTCACCGAGGACGAGCTGAACCCGGGCGAGCGGGACGACCCGGCCCCATCACGTCACCACCCCCGTGCGGAACGGGAGCGGCCGGCCGCTCGGCCGCCCGCTCCCCATCCCTATGCCGAACTGCACTGCCACTCGAACTTCAGCTTCCTCGACGGAGCCAGCCACCCGGAGGAACTGGTGGCGGAGGCCGCCAGGCTCGGGCTGGAGGCGGTGGCCATCACCGACCACGACGGCCTGTACGGGGCGGTGCGGTTCGCCGAGGCGGCGGCCGCCGCCGGGTTGCGCACCGTCTTCGGGGCCGAACTCAGCCTGGGACTCACCCAACCCGGCGGCGGTGTGCCCGATCCCGAAGGCCAGCACCTGCTGGTGCTGGCCAACGGCCCCGAGGGGTACCGGCGGTTGTCCTCGGCGATCACCGAAGCCCACCTGGCCGGCG
>NZ_AGVX02000736.1 GCF_000239155.1 Actinoalloteichus spitiensis RMV-1378 | reverse complement strand
AGCACCCCGGTGTTGTCCACCGGCCGACCGATCGGCACCGATGCCGACGAGGGATCCCCGGTCCCGGGATCCCGGTCACCTCCTTCCGGGGATCGCCCGTCCGGGGTGGGGCAGGGCCACCAGGTCACATCGATCGCGGCCTCGGTCGGCCCGTACAGGTTGACCACCGGCACCCCCGGCACCCGCCGGGCCCACCGGTCCACCACCCCCGGTGGCAGGGCCTCCCCCGAGCACAGCACCCACCGCAACCCCCCGCACCGGGCCACCCCGTCCTCAGCCACGAACGCCGCCAGCATCGAGGGCACGAAATGGGTCACCGTCACCCCCACCCGCTCGATCACCCCAGCCAGGTAGGCCGGGTCCCGCTGCCCACCCGGACGGGCCAGCACCACCCCGGCCCCGGTGATCACCGGCCAGGCCAGTTCCCACACCGACACGTCGAACCCGATCGAGGTCTTGTGCAGGACCCGGTCCCCAGTGCCCAACGGGAACGTGCGGACCATCCAGTCCAGGTGCGCCACGATCGCCTGCTGGGAGACCACCACCCCCTTCGGGCGGCCGGTGGAACCCGACGTGTACACCACATACGCCGCCTGCGCGGGGTGGACCGTGACCGGGCTGGGCTCAGACGCACGAGTGATCTCCGCGCGGGCTGGTTCACTGTCGATCACCAGCGTG
>NZ_AGVX02000737.1 GCF_000239155.1 Actinoalloteichus spitiensis RMV-1378 | reverse complement strand
TGGGTGTCACGGCGTCACCCGGCGGGGCGCAGGTTGGCGGCGACGACGCCGATGTCGGGATAGCTGTAGGGCATGGGCAGCGCGTAGGGGTCGTCCTCGCTGGGCCAGCCGGTGATCCTGCCGCCGGCGAACTGGGCGACGCCGTGGGTTTGGAGCACGGGGATGTAGGGCAGTTCCTCGGCGACCCGACGTTGGATGGTCGCGTAGGCCTCGCGGTGGGCGTCCTGGTCGTCGGTGCCGGCGATGCGGGTGAGGGCCTCGTCGACGTCGTCGTCGCGGAACCGGGCGTAGTTCTTGGAGGCGGGTTCGCCGAGGGGCGCGGCGGCGGCGCTGTTGAGGAAGTCGTCGTAGAGGCCGAAGGGGTCCGGCCCGCCGTAGAGGCTGTCGATGGCGAGGTCGAACCGGCCGTTGTCCCGGTCGGAGACGAAGGCGGCCCGGGAGACCTCCTGGGTGCGCAGTTCGATGCCGACCTCGGCGAGCTGGTCGGCCATCACCTGGATGGCGTTGATCTGGTCGGTGTAGCCGGTGACGACCTTCACGTCCAGGCTGAGGCGTTCCCCGTCGGGGGAGACGAACACGCCGTCGGTGCCCTCCTGGTAGCCGGCGTCCTCCAGGATTCGGCGGGCCCGGTCGGGTTCGTGGCCGGCGACCTCCCCCCGGAACTCCTCGGCGAGCCACGCCTCGTCGCGGGGCAGGATGATCTGCGCGGGTGAGGGGAGTTCGTGGTAGCCCTCGAAGGCGAGGTCGTTGACCTGTTCGCGTTCGATCCCGTAGTAGAGGGCCCGGCGGACGGCGCGGTCCCGGGTGGGGCCCTCCTCCAGGTTGGGCATCAACACGGTGATGAACTGGGGGACGGCGAGGGAGACGTTTCCCTCCGCCCGGTTGACGAACGTGTTCTCCACGTCGGGGATGAAGATTCCCGACCAGTCGACCTGCCCGGCCTGCAACGCGGAGAGCGCGGTCTGGTTCCCGCTGTGGGAAACGAACCGGATGGTGTCCAGGTGGGGTTTCTCCGGGTCCCAGTAGTCGGTGTTGGCGGCCAGGGCGATGCTCTGCGCGGAGAACGAGTCGAGGGCGAAGGCACCGGTTCCGACGGGGTCGGAGTTGAGGTGGGTGACCGGGTCCTCGATGTCGGCCCAGTGGTGTTCGGGGACGATGTAGGTCTGGCCGGCGATGAACCACAGGTCGCTGTAGGAGGGCCGGTCGAAGGTGATCGACACTTCGGTTTCGCTGTGGGCGGTGGCGGAGGCGATGGGCAGGGCGGCCCTGTTCAGGCCCGGGTGTTCGGCCATCGCCTCGAAGGTGTACACCACGTCGTCGCTGGTGAAGGGTTCCCCGTCGGACCAGCGGACGTCGTCGCGGAGGGTGAAGGTGACGGTGGTGCCGTCCTCGGACCAGGAGTGGTCCTCGGCGAGCATGGGCCGGATGTCGTCGGCGGCGGCGCGGTTGAAGAACAGCAGCGTCTCGTGGATCATGCCGCGCGCGGCGCCGTTGGAGGTCTCCAAGAACGGGTTGAAGTTGCTGGAGAACTGGCCGGTGGCGCCGTCGTAGATGGTGAGGGAGTTCGTCGTCGGCCCGGTGCCCGCGTCACCGGAGCAGGCGGCGGCGGTCAGCGCGGTGGTGGTGGCCAGTGCCGTGAGGAGGGTGCGGCGGCGCGGCGTGGGCGTCGAACGGGGAATCGCGATGTTCGACGTGGTCGACGCCGAACCGGTCGATGGTGAGTCCGGCATCGGAAAACCCTTCCGTCAGCGAATACGTCGCGGCGGCGCGCGGCGGTTCCGCGACGGCGCCGAAATGTTCCACCTGTTTCCCTGATGTTTCTTCTGGGGCTTTCTTAGTGTTGTTCCACGGACGAAGTCAACAGTAGGTTCCGGACTACTCGTTCTGCCTGTTCCCGTCCTGCCGTTCGGACGAGTGGCAGCGCCTGACCGGCAGCTTGCGGGGCAGTGGAATACGACGCGAATGGCGCTGTTGTTCGGCTGGGTTCCTTTTCGTAGAATCGGCCGCGATCCGTCGTCTCCCGGGATGACAACGTTGCCGGCTCCGATCGGGGGAAGGGCCTCCCCCGGGGGTCCTCAGGGGTCGAGGCCCGCTTCGGGGTGCCGCGCTCCGGCCGGCGGGTGCCCGACGGCCGGTGGTGGGGCGGCAGGCGTCGGCGGTGTCGTCGAACGAGGTGGACCGCCGCCACGCCGAGGGCGAGCGCGACCACGGCCGTCAGGGCGGGGTGTCCGAGGTGCGCGGCGGCGAGGTCGCCGACCAGCACGTAGCCCGCGCTGGCGGGGATGACACCGAGAGCGGTGCCCAGGGCGAAGGGCGGCAGACGGGTGCCCAGCAGGCCGGCTCCGTAGTTGACCAGGGCGAAGGGCAGCACCGGGGCCAGCCGCAGGAGGAGGATGCCGACGAGGCCGCCCCGGTCGAGGAGCTTGGCCAGCCGCCGGAGCCCGGGCCGGTCCAGCACGTCCCCGAGGGCCGGTCGGCCCAGCCGGCGGGCGAGCAGGAACGACAGCACCGCCCCGCCGGTCGACCCGAGCACGGTCAACGCCACGGCGGGCCCTGGCGGGAACAGCAGGCCGGCCGCCACGCTCAGCACGGGTTTGGGCACGGCGACCAC
>NZ_AGVX02000738.1 GCF_000239155.1 Actinoalloteichus spitiensis RMV-1378 | reverse complement strand
GTGGACCCCTCCTCGGGGCCACGGGGTCCGGGGCGGAGGCGAGGTGGAGCGGGGGCACCCGTCACGCCGGTTCGAGGTACCCGGGCCACCCGGGGCACCGGACGCCCCTCGGTGCTCCCGTGCTCCCCCGTCCCCCGGTGTCGGAGGCGCTGGCGCGTAGCGAGGGACCGGGGTGGTGCGTGCTCCGTCCCACCTCGGCTGCGGGGCGGGTGGTCCACTCGCGCCGGCCGACCGCCGGGTGCCCCTACCGCCGTTCCTGCCGGCCGGGAGCGGCCGTCCGCAGCCGGTCGCGGAGGTCGCCGGCCTCGTCGGTGGAGGTCCGGAAGAGCACGCGCAGCCCGGGGCCGTCCGGTTCGGGTCGGGTCAGGCCCGCCACCGCGTCCAACACCCTGATGAAGGTCGTCAGCTCGGCGACCGGTTCGGCCACCAGGAGGTTCTCCGCGTTCCGCACGGTGATCTCCTCGCACGAACCCTGTCCCGCCTCCGGGACGCCGAACCCGGCGCCGCCGACGAGGAGGTCCGACAGGCACTCGTCGAAGGCGTCCCAGTTGCGGCCGAAGTAGTCGGGGAACCCCAGTGCCCTGGACCACTCGTCGAACAGCTGCGCCCGGGTGGCGCAGTGCCGGCCGTCGACGGTCCAGCGGCCGCGAGGCGTCCCGCCGCACCCGCCGTCCCGGCCCGCAGTCGTGATCTCGTCGTCCAGGGCCAGCTCCGCCCACCCGTGTCCGGGGAGTACGGGCGCGTCCAGTGGCTCAGTCATGGTGGGAGTCCTCGGCTGGGGCTGGTCGGGCGGCCGACCGGCGCGGGCGGGGTGGGATGCGCGGTCGGGGATCAGGGCGCGGACGCCGGCGCGGCCGCGGAGCCCTCGGCGGTTCCGGGGCCGGGTCGGCGCCGGGGTACCGGCGCCGTGGCCGGTCCGTGGCCGTGGCTCTCGAGGACCGGGCTGGCAGCCGACGGCCGGCTCGTCGTGCCCGTCATCATCCACACCCCCCGGAGATCCGCCGGAAGGACTCGTAGTGGTCGGCGGTGTACCAGACCTCGTGGGTGTCCCGGTCCCTGACGAGCCGCTCGGCGTCCCGGCGTTGTCCCGGCGGACGGGGGTTGACGTCGTACTCCCGGTAGGACCCCTCGAGCGGCAGGTCCTCCCCGTAGTTGTGGTACTGGTTCCCGCCCCGGATCACGAGTCCGCCACCGGCCGGGTGGTCCACGGCCTGGTCGTTGACCGGCCAGCTCAGGTCCGCCCAGATCCCGCACGCACGACCCACCTGGTCCGGGAACTCGTCGACGGGCAGCGACGAACCCGGGCGGTCGGCCGTCGAGTGGGTGTTCCCCACGAGCGGCGCGGCTGGCGCGCAGGCGGCGGCGCCCACCGTCAGCACGGCGAGGAGGAGCGCGGTGATCGGCCCCGGCGGCCGGGTACGGGCGGCCCCGGCTCGCCGACCCCGGCGGGGTGAGGGACCCGCACCCCGGGAAGGACGCGGGTCGCGGTCCCGGACGAGGGGGTGCCGGGCTCTCGAGGTCGCGTCGCCCGCGACGGTGTTCCGGGTGCGGTCCCTGCGCAACATGCCGCTCACCTGCTTGCCTCCGAGTCCCTGGTGGTGGTTCTCCGGTCGGGGCGCGGTCACCGTCGTCCTCGCTCGACCACGGTAGGTGAGTTGATCACACCGAGGAAGACGTGCACCCCCGGAGCCCCTGATCAGGTGATGTCGATCGGAGGCCGGGGCCCGTCAGGACATCGCGTGCCGCTCGTGCCACCACGCGTGGGCACGGGCACCGATGAGGTGCCCGTGCCGAGTGCCTGCGCCTCCGCGAGGTCACGACGTGCTCAGTTCCGGGTCCAGTCCTCCAGGTTCCACCAGGGGCCCCAGGTCATCCCGTGGTCTGGCGGCTCGGTGACCCGCTGGTAGCCGGCCCACCCCGGGCCCAGGAGGTAGCTGTGGCGGGGGAAGACCAGGTACACCAGCCCGGGGTCGGCCACGTAGGCGCGCTGGGCGGCCCGGTAGTGGGCGGTGCGCTGCGCCTGGTCGAGGCCGAGGCGGGCGGCGTCGAGCGCGGCGTCGACCTCGGGATTGGCGTAGTGGCCGAGATTGGCCCCGGTGGCCGAGGAGGAGTGCAGCGACCGATAGCCCTGGAAGTCGGGGTCCAGGGGGTTTCCCCCGCTGACCACCACGGCGTCCCGGTCGGCCCGGGGGAGGATGTCCGTCCAGGGCAGCTCCTCGACCCCGACCTCCACGCCGATCTCGGCCGCCGCCTCCGCGAACGCGGCGGCCAGCTCGGCGCTCAGCGGGTCGTCGACCGGGTGCAGCAGGGTGAAGCGGGCCGGTGTCCCCTCCCGGACGCGGACCTCGTCACCGTCGTCGAGGTCCCAGCCCTCGTTCTCCAGCATCCGACGGGCCTGCGGGACGTCGTGGACGAAGGTCGCCCCGGGTTCGACGAACTCCGGGAGGGTGGGTGGGAACGGGGTGTACGCCGGCTGCCCGTGCCCACCGAGGACGTCGTCCACCATGCCGGCGCGGTCGACGGCCAGGTTCAACGCGAGGCGGATGCTCGGGTCGCCGGCCACCGGGTGCTCGGAGGGCAGTGTCACCGCCCGGAACTCCCCACTGTCGTGGTGGACGACCTCCAGCCCGGTCTGGTCGGGCAGGTCCCGGGCCTCCCAGGGGAGGAGCACGGCCCCGTCGAGCTCCCGGTCCCCCACCCCCTGAACCCTGTCCTCCACCCCGAGCCCGAAGACGACCGTCACCTGGTCGATCTCGGGTGCGCCGTCCCAGTAGTCCGGGTTGGCCTCCCACACCATCCGTTCGCCCTGGGTCCATTCCACGAGCCGGTAGGGGCCGGTTCCGACGGGTTGGGTGTTCAGGGGCGAGTCGGTGAGGGGGCCGGCGGTCACGTCCTCACTGGGGACGATGCCCAGCACCAACAGGTCGGGGAAGCCCGCGTGGGGATGGCGCAGGTCGAACTGGACGGTGTGGTCGTCGAGTCGGGTGACCGACTCGACCACGTCGAGGGCGGCGGCCGCCGGGGATCCGGTGGCCGGGTCGAGCGCGGCTCGGTAGGTCGCGACGACGTCCTCGGCGCCGAAGGGGGAGCCGTCGTGGAAGGTGACGTCCTCGCGCAGTCGCACGGTCCAGGTGGTCCCGTCCGGAGACGGTTCCGGTTCCTCCACGGCCAGGGCCGGACGCGCCACCCGTTCCGCGTCGTGGGTGAGCAGGCCGTCGTAGAACTTGCCCTTGCCCTGTTCGGCGTACCCCAGCAACGGGTGGAGGGTGGTCGGTTCGGCGACGTCGGCCAGCACGATCGAGTCGCCGGCCCGCACCTCGTCGGTCCGCTCGGAGGTCGGCGTGGTGCAGCCGGTGGCGAACGCGACGGCGGACAGGGCGAGGATGGCCACGGGCCTGCGGCGGACGAACACCCGCCAACTCTAGGGCGAGTCCCGCCGCGAGTCCGACGCTGGTCGCCAGCGCGGCGGGGACCACGCAGGGCGGTCCCGCGGGTACGGACGGAGAGTTCGGTTCCCCCGGCCGTGGTCTTCCTCGCCCGCCCGATCGGTCCAACCGGCGCGCTGAACGCGGAGTGGGGCAGGATCGGAGGGTCCGATCACGACGACGGCTACGGCGAGGTGGATGATGGCGGGCTCGTTGCGGGTGGCTCTCTGCCAGCTCAGCACGACACCGGATCCCGGGAACAACCTGGAGCTGGTCCGGTCCGGCGCGGCTGAGGCGGCCGCCGCCGGTGCGCAGGTCGTGGTCTTCCCGGAGGCGACGATGGCGTGCTTCGGGATTCCGCTGCGCCCCCTCGCCGAGGGCCTGGAAGGGCGGTGGGCGACCGAGGTGCGCCGGATCGCCGCCCAGTACGAGCTGCTCGTCGTCGCCGGCATGTTCACCCCGGCTCCGAACGACCGGGTCACCAACACCCTGCTGATCACCGGCCGGGGCGTGGACACCTACTACGACAAGATCCACCTGTACGACGCGTTCGGATTCCAGGAGTCGGCGACGGTCGCCTCGGGGGATCGGTTGGTCAGCGTCGAGGTCGAGGGCATGCGGCTGGGTTTCGCCACCTGCTACGACCTGCGCTTCCCCGCGTTGTTCACCCGGCTGGCCGCGGAGGGGGCGGAGGCGGTGGTGGTACCCGCGTCCTGGGGCGCCGGGCCGGGGAAGCTGCGCCAGTGGGAACTCCTGGTGCGGGCCCGCGCGCTCGACTCGACCAGCTGGGTGCTGGCCTGCGGCCAGGCCCTTCCCGCCGGTGCGGACGTCGAGCAGGCCGGGGGGCGGGCGCCCACCGGGGTGGGGCACAGCATGGTGGTCGACCCGTTGGGCACGGTGCAGGTCGCGGCGGGGTCCGCGCCCGAGGTGGTGCTGGCGGGCATCGACTCGGCCCGGGTGGCCGACGCCCGGGACTCGGTGCCGGTGTTGGCCAACCAGCGGCTCTGATCCCCCGGCGGCGGGGCTTGCGGTGGTGCCGCTGATCGGTGCGGTGCTGGCCACCCAGCGGGGCGCCAGCCGGCCCCCGTTGTCCTACGACCTGGCGCCGCACGACGCCGGTCTCGGACCGCCGCCGCCCACTGGGATCCGCGAACGGGCGGTGGCCGCTGCTGGTGGTGGTCGTCCACCGGGTCGTCCTCGGATGAGGAAGGCGCCACCTGATCGCCGCGGGCGGACGGTCAGGTGGCGGGCGGGCACGGGGTCAGTCCAGGTCCAGCCCCAGGTCCAGGGCCGGGGAGGAGTGGGTCAGCGCTCCCACCGCGAGGGAGTCCACCCCGGTGGCCGCGTAGGCGGGGGCCACCGCCAGGGTGAGGCCGCCGGAGGCCTCCAACCGGGTCCCGGTGGCGCCCGCGTCGTCGCGCCGCCGCACCGCCTCCGCGCACTGCTCCACGGTGAAGTTGTCCAGCAGCACCTCGTCGGCCCGCGCGGCGAGCACGGCGTCCAGTTCCTCCAGGGTCGTCACCTCCACCTCGCAGGGCAGCTCGGGCGCCCGTTCGCGGACGGCGGCGAGCGCGTGGGTGACCGACCCGGCCGCGACCACGTGGTTGTCCTTGATCAGGACCGCGTCCCCCAGGCCCATGCGGTGGTTCGCCCCGCCGCCCCGGCGCACGGCGTACTTTTGGAGGGACCGCAACCCCGGCAGGGTCTTGCGGCTGTCCCGGATGACGCAGCCCGTGCCGGCGACCGCGTCCACCCAGGCGGCGGTGGCGGTGGCGATGCCGGAGAGGTGGCAGAGCAGGTTGAGCGCGGTCCGCTCCACGGTGAGCAGCCCCCGGACGGGGGCGCGCAGGCGCATCGCCAGCTGGCCGGCCGCCACGCGGTCACCGTCGGAGAGCGTCTCCACCACCTCGTAGCCCCCGGGGCCCAGGTGGAGGTCGCAGACGGCACGGACCAGGGGGAGCCCGGCGAGGACCCCCGGCGACCTCGGCACGATGTCGGCCACGGCCCACCGGTCGGCGGGGACGGTCGCCTCGGTGGTGGCGTCCGGCCCGTACCGCAGGTCCTCGTGCAGGGCGGTGCCGATCAGCGTCCGGATCTCCGCGGGGTCCAACCCGGCGGTGGTGAGGTCGGTGGTCACGGAGCCGGACAGGGCTCCCCCGGTGGGGGCGGCTGGGGCAGTGCTCACGATCGCACCTTCCTCGTGCGGATGGTTCCGGGGGACTCGGGGCGGGGGCCGGTGACGACGCGGCGGTTCACGCGACGGCTCCGAGGCTGGGGGCGTCGACGGCGATGGGCTCGCCGAAGACGTCGAGCCGGAACGCCGTGGACCGTCCCCAGGCCTCGTCCTCGCGTCCCGGGTGGTCCAGGCGTTGGTGGCAGCCCCGGGACTCGGCCCGGTGGGCGGCGGCGGCCAGCAGGGTCGTCGCCGCCAGGGTGAGGGCGGCGTCCTCCACGAGCCGCCGGGAGGACAGCGGGCGGGACACCGACCGGGCCTCGATCTCGGCGCGGGCCGCCGCCAGTCCTCCCGCGTCCCGGCCGATGCCGGCGTGCCGGGTCATCACCCGCTGCACCACGTCCCGGTCGCAGATGCCGGTGGCGGGCAGGGGAGCCCGGTCCACGGCGCAGGGGCCGCCGACCAGTCCGGCGTCCAGGTCGCCGGCGATCGCCTCGGCGGCGAGCCGACCGGTGACCAGCCCTTCGAGCAGGCTGTTGGAGGCCAGCCGGTTGGCGCCGTGCAGTCCGGTCCTCGCCGTCTCCCCCGCCGCGTAGAGGCCGGGGACGCTGGTGCGGCCGTGCACGGTGGCGAGGACGCCGCCGCAGGAGAAGTGCGCGGCCGGTGCGACCGGGATGGGCTCCGTCCCGGGGTCGATGCCCGCGCGGCGGCAGGCGGCGTTGACCGTGGGGAACCGGCGGGCGAAGGCACCGCCGGCGAGGTGGGTGGCGTCGAGGAAGACGTGGTCGTCGACGCCGCCGGGAGCGCCCGCCAGGTGGGTGGTGATCGCCCGGGACACGACGTCGCGGGGCGCCAGGTCGCCGAGCGGGTGCACGCCGTCCATCACCCGGGCTCCGGTGGCGTCGACGAGGACCGCTCCCTCCCCCCGAACGGCCTCGGTCACCAGCGGGCGGCTGCCGGTCGCGTCGGCCGAGGTGTAGAGCACGGTGGGGTGGAACTGCACGAACTCCAGGTCGGCGACCTTCGCTCCGGCGCGCAGGGCGAGCGCGATGCCGTCGGCGGTGGCCACCGCCGGGTTGGAGGTGGCGCGGTAGAGCTGGCCGAGGCCGCCGGTGGCCAACAGGACGGCGGGGGCCCGGACCACGCCGGGCACGCCGTCGGCGTCGAGCACCGCCAGGCCGGCGACGGCGCCCGACCGGCCGCGCAGCACCTCGACGGCGGTGTGGCCGGGCAGCACGGCCGGGCCGCCCCGGGCGGCGGACAGCAGGGCGCGTTCGACCTCCGCCCCGGTGGCGTCCCCGCCGGCGTGCACCACCCGGAACGCCGTGTGGCCGCCCTCCCGGGTGCGGTCGAGCCGCCCGTCGGGGCCTCGGTCGAACACCGCGCCCAGTTCCCGCAGGTCGGCGACGGCGGCGGGACCCGCGCGGACGACCGTGTTCACGGTGCCGGGGTCGCAGAGACCCACCCCGGCAGCGAGGGTGTCCGCGACGTGCCGGTCGGGGGTGTCCCCGTCCGGACCGTCGGGGAGGACGACCGCCACGCCGCCCTGGGCCCAGGCGGTGCTGCCCTCGGATGGTTCGCCCTTGCTGAGGACCAGCACGCGCAGTCCGAGTCCGGTGGCGCGCAGTGCCGAGGTCAGTCCGGCGACGCCGGACCCGACGACCACGAGGTCCGCGCTGGCCTCCCAGCGCGGGGTGTCCTGGTCGCCGGTGCTCATTCCCCGCCGCCGGGCTGCCCGATGGCGATCATCCTCCGGACGGCGTCCCGGCCCCGTTCGGCGGTCTCCGGGTCGACCGTGACCTCGTCGAGGCCCTCGCGCAGGCAGCGGAGCAGCGCGGCGGGCGTGATCATCTTCATGTAGCGGCAGGACGCCCGGTCGTTCACCGCGCGGAAGTCGATGTCCGGGGCAGCCCGGCGGAGCTGGTGCAGCATGCCGACCTCGGTGGCCACCAGCACGGAGCTGGCGTTGGTGGACCGGGCGGCGGTGAGCATGTCCCCGGTGGAGAGGATCTTGACCTGGTCGGCGGGGACCGCTCCCTCACCGGCCAGGTAGAGCGCCGAGGTCGCGCAGCCGCACTCGGGGTGGATGAAGAGGTCGGCGTCCGGGTTGGCGGCGGCCTTCTCCGCCAGTTCGGGACCGTTGATGCCGGCGTGGACGTGGCACTCGCCGGCCCAGACGTGCAGGTTCTCCCGGCCGGTGACCCGTTTGACGTGGGCGCCGAGGAACTGGTCCGGACAGAAGAGCACCTCGCGGTCCTCGGGGATGGAGCGCACCACGTCCACCGCGTTGGAGGAGGTGCAGCAGATGTCGGTCTCGGCCTTCACCGCTGCGGTGGTGTTGACGTAGGAGACGACCACCGCGCCGGGGTGCTGGGCCTTCCACTCCCGCAACTGCTCGGCGGTGATGGAGTCGGCGAGGGAACAGCCGGCCCGCTCGTCGGGGATCAGCACGGTCTTCTCGGGGCTGAGGATCTTCGCCGTCTCGGCCATGAAGTGCACGCCGCAGAAGACGATGGTGGACGCCGTGCTGCTGGCGGCGATCCTGCTCAGCGCCAGCGAGTCGCCCGTGTGGTGCGCGACGTCCTGGATCTCCGGAAGCTGGTAGTTGTGCGCCAGCAGCACCGCGTCGCGCTCCTCGGCCAGACGCAGCACCTCCTCCCGCCAGGCCGCGTCGGCGGCCACGCCGCCGTACGGGGTCAGGTCCGGGTCGGTCGTGGTGGTCGCAACCATGGTGGCCTCCTCGAGGGGACCTGCGGGGTGGGTCACCGCCCCACAGGTTTTCGCCCTCCGATCGAAAACTGGGTGGATACTATCAACCAGGTGAGTCAGACCGGTCACGAGGTGTTGGCGGCGGTGCTCGGAGTCCGGGGCCGCGACCGCGAGAAGTCCCTGCGGGTGCTGCTCTGGCGGCGCGGCAGGCCGCCGCCGG
>NZ_AGVX02000739.1 GCF_000239155.1 Actinoalloteichus spitiensis RMV-1378 | reverse complement strand
GGGCCGGGGGTGGCGACGGCGGGTGGGGTGGGGTCGCCGGGCCGCCCACTGGTCACCGTCATCCTCACCGTCCCCCTGTCTGCCGTGTCCTGGGGTCGATCACCGCGTGCAGCAGGTCGACGAGCAGGTTCGCGCCGAGCACCGCGAGGGTGATGACGAGGAAGACGGCCTGCATGAGCGGGTAGTCGTTGTTCTGCACGGCCTGGAGCAGGGTGAACCCGATGCCGGGGTAGGAGAAGACGGCTTCGGTGACGATGGAGCCGCTGACGACGAAGCCGAGGGAGATCGCGAAGCTGGCGAGGCTGGGGATGACGGCGTTGCGGGCCGCGTAGGTGACGAGGACGCGGCGGGGGCGCAGTCCCTTGGCGTGGGCGGTGAGGACGTAGTCCTCGGCCATCGTGGACACGGTCATGTTGCGCATGCCCAGCAGCCAGGTGCCCACGGAGCTGAGGACGATGGTGATCGCGGGCAGCAGCCCGTGGTGCAGGGCGGAGGCGAGGAACGGCCCGGTGAACCCGACCTGGAGGCCGTAGTCGTAGCCGCCGGTGAGGGGGAACAGGCCGAGGGTGGCGCCGAACACGAACACCAGGACCAGGGCCAGCCAGAAGTAGGGGACGGCGGCGAGGAAGGTGGTGGCGGGCACCAGCGCGTCGGTCCACCGGCCGCGCCGCCAGCCGACGAGGGCGCCGAGGGTGACACCGAGGACGAAGGAGACGACGGTGGACAGGCCGACGAGCACCAGGGTCCAGGGCAGGGACTGGGTGAGCACGGTGGACACCGGGGTGGGGAAGTAGGTGGCGGAGACCCCGAAGTCGCCGCGCAGCAGGTTGCCCAGGTAGGTCAGGTACTGGGCCGCGAGGTTCTCCTGGCCGCCGGTGCCGAGCATCACCTCCAGCGCCTGGCGGGCCTCGGGGCTGACCGCTCCCCCGGTCTGCTGCATCCGGGAGAGCAGGGCGTCGACGGGGTCGCCGGGCATGAGGCGGGGCAGCAGGAAGTTCACGGTGACCGCGGCCCACAGCGCGACCAGGTAGAAGGCGAGTTTGCGTCGCAGGTGCCGCACGCTCACCTCCCGCCGGGCGGGTGCTGGCCGGTGGTGGCCCACCG
>NZ_AGVX02000740.1 GCF_000239155.1 Actinoalloteichus spitiensis RMV-1378 | reverse complement strand
CACCGGTCGGCCTGCCCCCGTGCGTAGCGCGCGATCCGCTGGTAGCCCAGGAGCTCCCCGTCGGAGTCCACCTCGACCCGGTAGGTGGCCAGCAGGCTCATGGTGTCGGGGACCCTGGCGAGCTCGACGACCTCGAGGGTCACCTGCCAGCCCTCATCGGCGCGGGACAGGCCGGAGACGCTTTCCGGGACGAGTCCGGTGATGTCCTGGAACTGGTCCCGCGCCGCCCGCACCCGCTGGGCTGCTCCCAGCCGCCGGCCGGCGCGGGGCGCCTCCTCCTCGTCAGCGGTCCTCGGCGTGTCCGCGTCCTTCTCGGGCATCTCCGCTGCCTCCCTCCCACCCACCGCCCGGTGTCACCGTGCGTGTCGCTGCGCTGGTCCGTCGTCTACCCGAACGAGTGAGAGGCGAAACGGCCGAGGAAGCGCCCTCCTCTCGACGCGATGGACGGGAGCGAGTGGGGAACGCCCGGTCAGCGAAGTCCTCACAGGACTTCTCCGGTGGCGGAACTCCCTGGTGACGAGCACCGGGTCGGCCGGAGCGGCGACCCTCGGCCGCCCCAGATCGG
>NZ_AGVX02000741.1 GCF_000239155.1 Actinoalloteichus spitiensis RMV-1378 | reverse complement strand
GGGCCCGGTCGGCCCCCGCGAGAGGGGCCGACCGGGGAGCGGGTCACGCCCAGCCGGGCATCGGGTAGCCGGACAGCAGTTCGGAGACCTCGGCGGACACGCGCGGCAGCACCTCGCCCTGCTCGCCCTTCGCGGTCGCCGTCACCACGGTGTCGATCCACTCCGCCACCCGGGGCATCTGCTCCGGTCGCAGGCCCCGCGTGGTGATCGCGGCGGTTCCCAGCCGGACGCCCGACGGGTCGAACGGCTTGCGCGGGTCGAAGGGCACGGTGTTGTAGTTGAGCTCGATCCCCGCCTCGTCCAGCGCCTTCGCGGTGGGCTTGCCGGCCACCCCCTTGCTGGTGAGGTCCACCAGGATCAGGTGGTTGTCGGTGCCACCGGACACCAGGTCGAAGCCGCGCTCGACGAGCGCCTCCGCCAGTGCCCTGGCGTTGGCCACCACCGTGCGGGCGTACTCGGCGAAGGCCGGTGCCGAGGCCTCCCGCAACGCGACGGCGATCGCGGCGGTGGTGTGGTTGTGCGGACCACCCTGGAGACCGGGGAAGACCGCCTTGTCGAGCGCCTTGGCGTGTTCGGCGGTCGACATCAGCATCGCGCCACGCGGACCCCGCAGCGTCTTGTGCGTCGTCGTGGAGATCACGTCGGCGTACCCCACCGGGGACGGGTGCGCCCCACCGGCGATCAGACCGGCGATGTGGGCGATGTCGGCGACCAGCACCGCGCCGACCTCCCTGGCGACCTCGGCGAACGCCGGGTAGTCGATGGTGCGGGGGATCGCGGTGCCTCCGCAGAAGATCAGCTTGGGCCGGTGCTCCCTGGCGAGGTCGCGCACCTCGTCCATGTCCACCCGACCGGTGTCGGCCCGCACCCCGTAGCGCACGCTGGTGAACCACTTGCCGGTGGCCGACACGCTCCACCCGTGGGTCAGGTGCCCCCCGAACGGCAGCCCCATGCCCATCACGGTGTCGCCGGGCTTGGCGAAGGCGAGGTACACGGCTAGGTTGGCCGGCGAACCCGAGTACGGCTGCACGTTCGCGTGCTCCACGCCGAACAGTTCCTTCGCCCGGTCCACCGCGAGCGTCTCGACCGGGTCGATGAACTGCTGACCCTCGTAGTAGCGGCGACCGACGTAGCCCTCGGAGTACTTGTTGGTCAGCACGGTGCTGGAGGCCTCCAGCACCGCCTGGGAGACGTAGTTCTCGGAGGCGATCAGGCGGAGCTTGTCGAACTGGCGCTGGGCCTCCCCCTCCACGAGGCGGACGAGGTCCGGGTCGGCCGCGGCCAGGCTGGGCAGTGGCGGCTGGTGCATCAGGGCTCCCGAGGGTTCGTTGGTACCTGGCCCCGGCACCCAGGCGCGCGGCGCCGGGATCTTCGCTCCACGGTGGTCGTTTCCACCTCGTACACGCCAGTCGCGACGGCGCGAGGATAACGCACCACCGGGTGGGCACCAGCGGTCAGTCCAGCCGGTTCCCGCTGGCCGGGAAGCACCCCCGAGGCGACGCCCGGCGCCGTGGACGGCCTCGCTCCCGGCC
>NZ_AGVX02000742.1 GCF_000239155.1 Actinoalloteichus spitiensis RMV-1378 | reverse complement strand
GGATCGAGGGCGGCGAGGCGCTCGTGGAGGGCCGCCGAGCCGACCTCGGCCAACTCGGCCTCCAGCCGATCGCGCACGGCGGGGTCGGTACCGGGGAACTCGAGGTCGTCGATCACGGAACTGACGTAGAGCCCGGAACCCCCGACCAGGATCGGGGTTCGGCCACTCGCGAGCAGCGTCTCCACGACCGCCCGGGCGTCCCGCTGGTAGGCGGCCACCGAGGCCGTCTCCGTCACGTCCAGCACGTCGAGGAGGTGGTGGGGAACTCCGGCCCGCTCGGCGGCGGGGAGCTTGGCCGTCCCGATGTCCATGCCCCGGTAGAGCTGCATCGCGTCGGCGTTGACCACCTCGCCGTCGAGGGCGGCCGCGAGCCCGAGCGCGAGATCCGACTTTCCCGTGGCGGTCGGGCCCGCCACGACGACGAGGCGGGGCCTGGAGGTGGTCACGGGCCCACCCTAGGACGCGTGTCCCCCGGCCGGTTCGCCACCACCGCCTCCCGTGCCAGGCGGCGGGCTGGACCGGGCTGGCCGGGCCTCCGCGCTCCACAGGGCCATGTGGTAGCCCACGCCCAAGGCGCGATCGGCGTGGCTCTCCAGGACCCGCCAACGCCGTCCGGACTCGGCCACCACTCCGGCCAGCACCTGCCAGCCGACCCTGCCGGTGGCGTGCTGCTCGTCCGCCGCACGAGGGGTCACCCGGAGCAGCGCCTCGTGGTCGCCCGCCGCGAACGCGGCGGCGACGGTGTCGTCGAACGCGGCGGCGGCGGGGTGGGGAGGCGCGGGGGAGTCCCCACCGTGGCGGATCGACCCGTCGCCGAGGACCACCAGCCCCACCGGGCGGTCAGCCGCCGCCAGCGCCGAGGGGGCCGGGGTGGTCGGCCGCCCGTGCCACAGGTCGGCGCCGAAGGCGCGGCTGCCCTCCTGCCCCAGATCGGGCGGCAGCAGCAGGGTCTCCACCGCTTCGGCGCCACCGGCGGCGCGCAGCCAGCCGGCGACCAGCGCGGGAAGCGGCAGCATCGGGTCAGCGGGGGTCGCCGCCGGACCCCGGCCGAGCGAGACCGGGACGTCGACGCCGTAGGACGCGAAGGTCCCCCTCGCTGCCGCTGGCACCGTGCGGGGACCGGCGGGGTCACCGGCCACCGCCCACCAGATCGGGGTGATTCCGGCAAGTCCGGCGGCGATCGACACGCAGGTGGCCCGGAGCTCCGCGGTTCGTCGCACCGCACCACCCACCAGCTCCGGGACCAGCAACGGGGGTGTCGGCAGGACAGCGGCGGCGACGATCATCCGGCCCAGGTTAGCGCCTACCGTTCGGCAGATCCTTCCGCTCAGGACGGCACTCGCGGTACCACTGGGCACGTTCACCTGTTTGAATGCGCCCACGGGTGTTCACCGTGGGGTGGGCGCTCGCGTTGCTTCGGCCCCGGAAGTACCCGGGGCGCCCGTGACCTTCACGGGCATCAGGCGGGCATTCAAGGAGGAGCCGGCGATGACCGAGCACGAGACAACACCGGAAACCGTGGCAGCGGAACGCCCCGCCGGCGGGTCGGAACCGCGCCCGCGACCTTCGGTTCCGGCGGCCTCGGCCGATCCCGGTCGGTGGGGACGGGTCGACGACGAGGGCACCGTCTACGTGGTGACGGCGGATGGCGAACGTGCCGTGGGCTCCTGGCAGGCGGGGGCCGCGCAGGACGGCCTGGCGCACTACGCCCGCCGGTTCGACGACATCGTGACCGAGGTCGAGCTGTTGGAGGCGCGGCTGGCTTCCCGGGCCGGCGACCCGAAGCAGAGCTTGGGGAGCGCCACCCAGCTGCGGGACGGCCTCGCCGACGCGGCCGTCGTCGGGGACCTGGCCGCGCTGGGGGCTCGCATCGACCACCTGGTGGAGGTCGCGGAACGGGCGGTGGAGCGGTCCAAGGCCGACCGGGAGCAGGCCAGGGCCGACTCCGTGGCCAAGAAGGAGGCGCTGGCGGCCGAGGCGGAGAAGATCGCCGAGGAGTCCACGCAGTGGAAGCCGGCCGGTGACCGGCTCCGGGCCATCGTCGACGAGTGGAAGCGGATCCGTGGCGTCGACCGGAAGACGGACGAGCAGCTGTGGCGCCGCTTCGCCAGGGCACGGGACTCGTTCAACCGCCGGCGGGGCGCGCACTTCGCGGAGCTGGACCGGCAACGGCTGACCGCCAAGGCGCGGAAGCAGGAGCTCGTCGCCGAGGCGGAGAAGTTGGCCGACTCGACCGACTGGGCCGGCACCGCCGAGCGGTACCGCCAGCTGATGGCGGAGTGGAAGGCCGCTGGTCGTGCCCCCCGCGACGCGGACGACAAGCTGTGGCAGCAGTTCCGGGCGGCGCAGGACACGTTCTTCGGGCGTCGTGCCGAGGCCTTCGAGGAGCGGGACGCGGAGTTCGCCGAGAACGCCGTCAAGAAGGAGGAGCTGCTGGCGGAGGCCGAGCAGATCGACCCCACGGCGAACCTGAAGGCGGCCAGGGCGCAGCTGTCCCGCATCCAGGACCGGTGGGAGGAGATCGGGAAGGTGCCCCGCAACCGCATCC
>NZ_AGVX02000743.1 GCF_000239155.1 Actinoalloteichus spitiensis RMV-1378 | reverse complement strand
GTTCGCCGCCAGCGGCGCCCGGGTCGTGCTCGCCGTCCGCGACGAGGGCAGGGGCCGGGAGGCCGCCGCCGCGATGAGCGGCACCGTCGAGGTCCGCCGGCTCGACCTCGCCGATCTCGCCTCGGTCCGCGCGTTCGCGGACGGGGTCACCGAGCCCGTCGACATCCTCGTCAACAACGCCGGCATCATGATGCCGCCAATGACCCGCACGGCCGACGGCTTCGAGTCCCAGGTCGGGGTCAACCACCTCGGGCACTTCGCCCTCACGAACCTGCTGTTGCCGCGAGTCAGAGGACGCGTCGTCACGATCTCCTCCAACGCGCACCGGGTGGGGTCGATCGACTTCGGCGACCTGAACTGGGAGCGGAGGCCCTACCGGGCGATGGCCGCGTACGCGCGGTCCAAACTCGCCAACCTGCTGTTCACCTCGGAGCTCCAGCGGCGACTCACCGAGGTCGGATCGCCGGTGCTCGCCACCGCCGCGCACCCCGGTCTCGCCGCGACCAACCTGCTCCGGAGCAACGGCCAGCGGCGGGTCCGCGACCGAGTGCAGCGCGCGGTGACGAACCTGGTCACGCAGAGCGTCGAGGACGGCGCGCTGCCCACGTTGTACGCGGCCGTGGCGGACGTCCCTGGCGGCGCCTACGCCGGCCCGAGCGGTTTCCTGGAGGGACGCGGTGCTCCCAAGCTGGTCGGTCGTTCGGCGCGGGCGCGGGACATCGAGCTGGCCCGCCGCCTGTGGGCGGTGTCCGAGGAGCTGACCGGGGTCACCTTTCCCCGGCGGCGGCTCGAAGGCGTGCCCCGGACGGAGGCGGAGGCCTGAGCCGGGGTCGAGCGTGGCCTCCCGGCAGGTCTCGGGCTCGCTGGCAGGCCCGTGCTCAGGGCCCGGCGGTGGAGCTGGGATGGAGTTCCCGCCGGGTGCGCGCCGGTCGCGCCTCGCCCCGGCGGGGGAGAGGCCGGTCGCGGGTGCTCCGTTCCCGCCGGGAACGGGGACCGGCGAGCGAGCGCCTCCGATCATCGCCCGCGCTGTCGACGGAACACGGGGACCGGCGGCACCCGGTGCGCGAATGGTGACCCGCACGGGCGCACTCCCGTGGTGGATCGCCCGGGACCAGGCCGACGACTCCGCGCGGGTCCCGGTCCCGTCGCCGGACGTCCCGGCTTCCAAGACG
>NZ_AGVX02000744.1 GCF_000239155.1 Actinoalloteichus spitiensis RMV-1378 | reverse complement strand
GGGCCACCGGCTCCGGGGCGCCGGAGGGGTTGCGGCGGCTGGCGGGGAACACGGTGATCAGCCGGGCGCTGGCGGTCACCCGTGTCCAGCCCGCCACCGAATGGGAGGTGACCGCGCACCTGGTGGCCGCCGAGCTGGGCAGGATCCTGCCGGACGGCTCCGGTCGCGTCGAGGTGTGGGCGAAGGACGTGGAGCTGACCCTGTCGGAGGAGGACCAGCGGCGGCTGGACCGGCTCGGGGAGCTGCGCAAGGACGCGGAGGTGCGCGAGCGGGAACGCGACCAGGAACGGGCGGAACGCGCCTACCTCGGGGACGACGTCCTCAGCAGCACCGGCAGCGCCACCGTCTGGTGGCTGGCCCAGGACTCCCGGGACGCCACGAAGGTCAAGGAGACCGTGGACATGCTGGGGAAGCTGGCGACGCTCTCGGCGGCGGCCCACGGCACCGAGGTGCCGCCGGGGGTGCGGCGGCTGATCGCCGACTCCGTCGGGGAGGGGGCGGGCGGATGCGGTGCGACCGACCACCAGCACCTCCCGACCGAGCACATCACGTTCACCGCGCATCCGGAGGTGGACGGGCAGCAGGGGCTGTTCCACGACGGCGCCTTCCACCCCAACGGCTACTCCTCGGGCACCCACTTTACCGTGTCGGCGACGGCGTCACCCTGGCCGAGTGGCGGGGACCCCGGGGCCGAGGGCGAGGGTTCGGACGCCCTCGGGCACGTCGACGCGCTCGTGCGTGACCTGCTCCCCCCGTCGGACGAGTCCGGCCGGACGGTGTTCTTCGACCGGCTCGCCGAGCTGGTGGCGGCGCACGGCGGCGAGGAACTGTCGGCTCGGATCCGGCGGCACTACGCCGTTCCCGAACTCCCCCGGGAGGACGCGTCCTCGCCGGCGGCCGCCGACGAGGACGGTGGCGGTCGTGCCCCGGCCGGGGAGGCCGACCTGACCGGCGCCGGGAGCGAGGACACCACCCGCGGCTGGGACCAGCGGGAGCGGGACGAGCCGGACGCCGCCGCCACCGGCCGCGCGGGCGTGACCGCCGACTCGGACGGGCCGTGGCGGCGGAACGGCGGGAACCCCGACGACACCGGATCGCCGGAGCGTCCCGCCCCATCGGCGGAACGGCGGGACGGCGAGGGCGGCCCGGCTCCCGGCGGTGGGGCGAACCCTCTCGGCTCAGCAGGGGCGACGCCGGCGACGCCCCCGTCCACC
>NZ_AGVX02000745.1 GCF_000239155.1 Actinoalloteichus spitiensis RMV-1378 | reverse complement strand
CCCCCTGGGGGGAGCGCGCCCGCGCCGTGTTCGGGTACCCCCGAGGGCGTCCCTCCTCCGAGGCGGTGCCTCCGGTCCCATCCCCGCCCTCCCGGCCGGGGGACCGCGCCGCCCTCCCCTCGACGTCCTCACCGTCCCGCTCCCCTGACCGGCCGTGGGAACCGAGCACCCCCCGTCGGAGGCCGCGGCCCCGGCCTGGGCGGCCGTCCACGAACCGCTGCGCGACCCGCCCGCGACCCGCCCGCGACGCGGCGCGCGGTGACGCCCGCACCCGGCGGCGCCCAGGCTCGACGGCTCAGCGGAGCACCGCCGGGGTGGGGCGCAGCACGCCCACCCGGGGACGTGGACGGCTGCCCCGGCAAAGGGCCGGGCAGCATGGGGCGGCGGCACGGCGCCTCCCGGTGGCCCGGGGTCCGGCGGTGCGGTCGCGCGGTGGTGCGGTGGCGGCCGGGGCCACCGCGACGATCCAAGACGGCGGAACCGGGACCGCTGGAACGAGCGCGGCTCGGCGGCGCCGACGAGAGGCAGCCCCGTCGGCCCCGGAACGGCCGCCGGAAGCGACCACATGATTCACGGAGCACGTCCCCGTCCGACTCCGAGACGGGAGGACAACGCACGGGATATGCACCCGGACGCAGGTCTTTTCCTCCGAAAGAGGCAAGGCCGACACCATTTCCCCACCTCCACCCACTGATATTTCACCCGTTCGGCCGACATTTTTTCCGTCTCATTTCGCTGGAACCACCGTCCACCCCCTCATCACCCGGGGTCACCGTTCGCCCGGCTGGGGATGCGCCCCCCGGGTCGCGCTCCCGGCGACGGGCGGCGAGGGACGCCCACGACACGATGACGCCCTCACCTGGGGTGATTTCCCACGGCGGGTGCCGACGGTCCCTCCACCACGGCCCGACCGTGGGAGGCTCGCGCCGGCTCCCGCGCCGACCGACCGTGACGCCTCACCCACCGGACGAGGACTACCTCTTCTCCACGCGGGAGTCGTAGAGTTCCGGAGAGGCGACCGCCGAGAAACACTGGTGGGAAGCGAAGGAATTCCGTTCTGCGCACCGGTCAGGAGCGCAGGCGTTTCTCGGCGAGGAGCGACCGGCTGTGTTCTCCCTTCAGGTGGGCCGCCGCACCGGTTCGTCTCCTCGGCGTCCACTGGGACACCACGGCGCCGTCCTCCGCTCGACCCGACGTCGCATCCCGCGTCCGGGGGCACCGGGGCCGTCGGGAGCACCCGGACCTGTCCCGCCCCGGGGCGGAGATGCCACCGGCACCGGTCCTGGGGCGGAGAACGACGACGCGGTCGTGCGCACCCCGACCTGCCGTCCGGGTCGCGACCACCACCCAGACCGCCGGCACGTCCCGCCAGGCCTCGGAGGGACGTCAGGCCGGCCGCGCCCCC
>NZ_AGVX02000746.1 GCF_000239155.1 Actinoalloteichus spitiensis RMV-1378 | reverse complement strand
CGAGCCTCCGGAGGAGCTCCGACGGGGGCGGGCCGTTCGCCGTGGTGGCGCTCGGTCCGCGACCGCCTCGCGCGCGCGGTCAGCCGAGCGCGCTGAGCAGGTCGTCCAGCAGGTCGTTGACGTCCTCGATGCCGACCGAGAGCCGCACCAGCTCCGCCGGGACCTGGAGCTGCGAACCGGCGGTGCTCGCGTGCGTCATCCGGCCGGGGTGCTCGATCAGCGACTCCACACCGCCCAGTGACTCGGCCAGCGTGAACAACTCCGTCCGGGAGCACACCTCCAGCGCGGTCTCCTCGCTGTCGACGAGGAAGGAGATCATGCCGCCGCCACGACGCATCTGCTTGACCGCGACCTCGTGCCCCGGGTGGGTGGGCAGGCCCGGGTAGTAGACGGCCCGGACGCGGGGGTGCTCGCCGAGCGCCACCGCGATGCGTTCGGCGTTGTCGCAGTGCCGGTCCATCCGCACGGCGAGGGTCTTCAGCCCGCGCAGGGTCAGCCACGCGTCGAAGGGGCCGGGGACGGCGCCCGCGCCGTTCTGGAGGAAGGCCAGCTTCTCGTCGAGCTCGGGGTCCGAGGTGACGGCGGCGCCGCCCACGACGTCGGAGTGCCCGCCGAGGTACTTGGTGGTCGAGTGCACGACGACGTCGGCGCCCAGCGCGAGCGGGGTCTGGAGGTAGGGCGAGGCGAAGGTGTTGTCCACGACCAGCCGCGCGTCCGCGTCGGCCGCGACCTGGGCCAGGCCGGCGATGTCCGCGACGGTGAGCAGCGGGTTGGTGGGCGTCTCGCACCAGAGCAGGCGCGTGGTGGGCCGGACGGCGGCCCGCACGGCGTCCAGGTCGGACAGCGGCACGGGCGTGTACTCGATGCCCCACTGGGTGAGGATCTTGTCCACGAGCCGGAAGGTGCCGCCGTAGGCGTCGTTCGGGATGAGGATGTGGTCCCCCGGCCGGCACACCGCGCGGAGCACGGCGTCGGTCGCGGCCATCCCGGACCCGAACGCGCGGGCGAACCGGCCGGACTCCAGGGCGGCCAGGCACTCCTCCAGCGCCGTCCGCGTGGGGTTCCCGGTCCTGGAGTACTCGTAGCCACCCCGGAGGCCGCCGACGCCGTCCTGGGCGTAGGTCGAGGTGGCGTGGATGGGCACGATCACCGAGCCCGTGGTGGGGTCGGGTTCCTGCCCAGCGTGGATGGCGTTGGTCGCGAACCCGAACCGCTCGCCGGAGGTCTGACTCATGCCGCCCAGGGTAGAGCAGGGACACTCCGTTCGGAGCAGCCCGACGGGCGGCGGGCCGGCTGGCCCGGACCGGTGGAAGCCCGGCGACGGGGACCCGCGCGGAGCGGGTCCGGCCGGTGTGGTCGCCGGGCTTCCCGGTTGGGGCGTCGGGGTGTTCAGTACCCGGGCGGGGGCGGCATCTGCTGCGGCTGCTGGGCGAACCCCGCCCCGCGCTTGGCCTTCATCGCGCGGGTCGTTCCGGGGAGCCACCAGACGGCCAGGATGCCGCCCCAGATGAGCAGGGTGACGATCGCGATGACGAGGAAGATGCCGCCGATGGGGACGGTGAACATCGACACGGCGCCGAGGACCCCGAGCCCGGCGAGGACCGTGATGACGATCCGGCCCCACTCCTGGCCCTGCTGCCCGGCGAAGAACGCGCACGCCCCGACCCCGGCCGCCAGGACGATGGCGATGACGGCGCTGGTCATCACGTACGGCCCGAAGGTGACGATGGTGATGATCTGCATGATGACGCTCAGGCCCATCATTCCCATGGTGAGGAACATGGCGAGCTTGAGGAACTTGTCGTCGGCTCCTCCGGCCGGAACCCCGAAGCCGGGTTGCTGGGGGTAACCCGGCTGCTGGCCGAACTGCGGCTGCCCGTACCCGGGCTGCTGCGGGTAGCCCGGCTGCTGG
>NZ_AGVX02000747.1 GCF_000239155.1 Actinoalloteichus spitiensis RMV-1378 | reverse complement strand
CAGCTCCTCGTACACCGCGTCGCGCACCAGGGCGTGCGCGAACCTCACCCGACCGGCGCCGCCCTCGACCAGGAACCCGGCGCCCGTCGTGAGGTCGAGGGCGTCCAACACCCGTTGTTCGGCCCCGACCACCGCCACCAGGACCGCCACGTCGAACTCGGTCCCGATGACGGCGGCCCACGAGAGCACCGACGCCGCCGACGCCGGCAGCCGGGTGATGCGGTAGCGGACCACGTCCCGTACCCCGGGTGGGACCTCGGCCAACGCCTCCGCCCCCTCCGCGAGGAGCAGGCGGGCCAGTTCACGGACGAAGAACGGGTTGCCGCCCGTGCGTCCGCGCACCGCCGCCGCCGTCGCGGCGTCCACGGGGCGCCCGGTGATCGAGCTGACCAACCCCGACACCTCGTCCCGGTCCAGCCCGCCCAGGGCCACCCGGACCGGTTCGGCCCGCGCCACCTGCCCCAGGAACGTCGTCAGGGGCGCCGGTGGGTCCGTCGTCCGGTAGGTGCCCACCACCAGCACGGGGCCGGTGACTCCTCCGGTCACCAGCGTGGAGAGCAGGCGGAGGGTTTCCTCACCCGCATGGTGGAGGTCGTCCAGCACCACCAGCACCGGTCCGTGCGCCGCCGTCTCCGCCAGGAACCGCGCCACCTCCCGATGCCACCGGAACCGGGCGGCCACCGCGTCCCCGGCTGCCGCCCCGCCCCTGGTGGGCGCGGTGCCGCGACCCGACGCGACCAGGACGCCCAGGACCTGGTCCCACGCCCAGTCCTCCGCCGTGCCCGTCTCCTCCGGGTTCGTTCCCCGTGCCACCAGCCACCCCCGCCCCGTGACCCTGGCGGCCAGGGCCTCCGCGAGGGCGGTCTTGCCTCCGCCCGCTTCCCCGGTGACCAGCGCGAGGACCAGCCCGTCCCGTGCGACCGCGTCCGCCGCGGCGCCATCCACGGCCGCCAGTTCACCCGCCCGCCCGACCAGGCGGGGGCACGCGTGCGGACCGGGCAGGCCACCACCGCCGGGGCCGCCCAGCGCCGAGTCGGCCGCCGTCGGGCCTGAGGAGGCGGC
>NZ_AGVX02000748.1 GCF_000239155.1 Actinoalloteichus spitiensis RMV-1378 | reverse complement strand
GGGCGGTCGCCGGGTTCCGGCGACGGGGACGGGGGCGGGGGCGGACGCCAGGACCGCGTCGACCAGGTCCGGTGGCCGAGGTGCGGGACGGATCCGCAGCGACCGCGTCACCGCCTGCGCGCGGCGGTACCAGCCGACGCAGGAGGCGCAGACCTCCAGGTGCCGCGTGACCGCCTCGGCCGGTACCGGTTCCCGTTCTCCGTCCATGCGGGCCGACAACGCTTCACGGCAGGTCTCGCACTCCACACCCTGATTGTCGGCCATTCGGCAGACACGGTTCCGCAGGGGCACTGCGCTACGCTACTGATCTGTGACCTGGCGTGGGGTTTTCGACGACGAGACCACACGGTTGGCCGTGGCAGCTGGCACGGGAGACCGCGAGGCGATCGCGGCGTTCGTGCGCGCCACGCAACGGGACGTGTGGCGGTTCACCGCGCATCTGACGACAGTGGACAGCGCGGACGACCTGACCCAGGAAACCTACCTGCGCGCGTTGCGTGCCCTGCCCACCTTCGAAGGTCGTTCCTCGGCCCGCACCTGGCTGCTCTCGATCGCGCGGCGGGCGGTGGTCGACCAGCTCCGCCACGCCGGTCGACGGCCCACCCTGGTGGGCGGACAGGACTGGGAACGGTCGGCCGAGGCCGCGCACTCCCGCGTGCGGCGCACCTCGGGCGGCTTCGAGGGTGCGGTCGAGCTCGACCTCCTGGTGAGCGAGTTGGAACCGGAGCGGCGGGAGGTCCTCGTCCTCACCCAGGTGCTGGGGCTGTCCTACCAGGAGGCCGCCGAGGTGTGCGGGTGCCCGGTGGGGACCGTGCGTTCCCGGGTCGCCCGAGCCCGGGACGACCTGATGCGGGCACTGGACGGGGTGCGGTCGGGCACCGGCTGAGTTCGGAGTGCCCTGGCGCGGGCAGCCGGGCGAACCACCGGGAGAACACCACCAGGGCGGCCGTCGCTGGCGGAGGCGCCGACCAGCCCGGCGGGAGAGGCGGACCGGGAATGGGCTTCCACGAGCTGTGGGCACGGCACCCGTCGGTGGACCGGCGACGGGGACAGGTGGCGCTGTACCTGGACGTCGAGAACCTCGTGCTCGGCACCGGCCCTCCGTTCGCCGAGGACGGCGTCGCGGCGGCGGCGATCCGGTGGCTGTGCCACGCCTGGGGCAGCGCCCGGGTTCGGCGCGGCTACGCGGACTGGGCGGACCCCCGCTTCCGCCGCTACCACCTGGTGTTCGAGGACGCCGGCGTGGACCTGGTCCAGGTCGGCCA
>NZ_AGVX02000749.1 GCF_000239155.1 Actinoalloteichus spitiensis RMV-1378 | reverse complement strand
GCGGATGGCGGCCCAGCCGGTGCCGGTGGCGATCTCGACGCATGTGCCGTTGTTGGTGCTGTGGCTGGACTTCCGCCACCGTGCGGTGGGGAGCTGGGGAGTGGTCATGGAGCTGCCGTCCTTCCTGCGGGGAATGGCGACGCGCTGCGGTGTGTCGTTGGCGAGGAACGCTCGCCCCTGCTGCTGCTTTCGCGGCTGCGAGGGAACGCGAGCGGGCGGCTCCCGACGCGGGGGCGGTTCGGCCGGCGACGCTGGGGGAGTAGCACGAGACTCAGTCTCCAGCGCCCCGCACGGTTGGGGTCAGGAGCGGTGCGAGCGAGCTTTCCCGCCGCTGCTGAAGCCAGGCCTCGGTCAGGTGTTCTTGAGGGAGCGGAGGAAGTCCTGGTAG
>NZ_AGVX02000750.1 GCF_000239155.1 Actinoalloteichus spitiensis RMV-1378 | reverse complement strand
GGCTGCCCTCCCGCCGCCACACCGGACCGGCCCGATCGGGGAGGTGGGGCCGGTCGTGGGAGGGGGACGGCGTCGGGGGCCGCCGTCCCCGGCCGGGCACGCCTCGGGGAGTCGGGCGACGTGTCCGGCCTGTCCTGGGCTCGGAGGGCGAGCAGTTCCGCGACCGACACGCGGCGCGCGGGTGGCGGTGCGGGCGACGGATCAGGTGTGCGCCTCGGCGTGGTTCGTCGGTCGACGACCCAGGCCACGCCCCACATCGACGCCACCACCAGTGCACACAGTCCCGAGAGCACGAACCCATTCACGAAGAAACCCCCACAGCGATCACCGTTGAACGCGGTGAAAGCTATGGGGGATCTGAATCGGTCCGGTGACACATTGTCAACGCCACCCGTCCGGGTGACGCTAGGGGGCGATGCCCATGCGCATCGCGAGGCCACGCAGTTCGCCGCCACCCGCGTCCTTACGCGCTTGGACAATGAGACTCCCGACCGCGTCGCGCACCAGAGGGTGATTCCGGACGCGGTGCGGAGCCAGTTTCTCCGCCTTGAGGATCAGCGACAGGCCGCGATCGCGGGAACGCCGCTCGGACACGAGGGCTCGCCCCCATTCCATGTAGAACTCGGCCTTCCGCCCTGGGTAGGGGACGGCGTCGATGTGAACGGTGGGGCCGATCCGCTCAACCCGCCCGACATCCCGCCGTTCCCCAGCCAGCACGAGGTCCCAGATCGCGACGTTCGTCGGACCGAACCACAGCCCCGCCCAGGAAGAACCATCACCAGGGACCCGAGCAGCGGCGTCCCGCGCCTCACGAAGATGAGCTTCGCCAACGTCATGCTGCCCTGAGGCGACGGCACCCAGGGCCGCGTTGAGGTGCACCTGGCCGTAGGCTTCGAGCACCCCCGGTTCGCCAATGTGCGGTTCAAGGTCCGCAGCGGCTTGGGCCGAGAACGTGGCTTGCCGCTCACGCCGCCCCGGCCCGAACGCCTGCCCCCGCATCCAGTACGCGAGACCTTGCAGCTGCGGGTCGTCCAGCTCTTTGGCGATCTTCTCGACGTGTCCGTACGCGAGGGTGGGCAGCCCAACGCCGTCGAGTGCCTTCGCCGCGTCCATGACAGCCTGGTAGATCGAAGCAAGCCACTCGCCGGCCTGCTTACGGTGTGGACCTGAGGCGTAGAGGACCAGCAGTTCGCGCACCATCGCGGGAACGAGGTCCGCTAGCGCTGGGTAGTCCGACCGGTGCCGCGCCTCCTGCACCAACTCCATACTCGCTTGAAGGGCATTGATGGGACGTGGCGTCGTGCCCTCAGGGCGCTCCCCCGGCATCCATTCGGTGAGTGCCGCGTCCAGGGCCTGGATGACATCGTGAGCGCTGTTGTCACCTCGTCGAAGCGTCTTGTGCGGCTCGGATGTGAGTGCCGACGGTGCGACGCGGAGCGCTGCGGCGATCGCTTCCAGCAACGACCTGGACGTCACCGCCCTGCCACCCAGCTCGATGCGTGATAGGTAGGATCTGCTGATACCCGCAAGCCCGGCAACCGCTGACGCGGTCATGCCACGGTAGTGACGGATCTGTCGAATCCTCGTGCCAATGAGGTCGTCCTCAAGCTTCACCGCACGTCCCCTTCGCTGACAGTGGCGGGACCGCTTCCCACAGTAGTCCCTTCCAGTGCCTCACTGACCGGGCATCGGGTGCACGAGACAACTAACGTTGTCAGCCCCGAGGTGCTCATTCCCGAGCAGGGACAGGTGCAACGCGAGCTGACACCTCGTCGTCGCAATGCAGCCAGTGCGATCCCGTCACTCCGCCCCTGCGGGCATCACCGCCGGCTGAGGCCTTGACAGCAGCAACTCCCCGCAAGAGCGATGAGGACCCTGTACCCCGGGCAGCAGGTCAGGAACGAGGAGGGGTTGAAACTCCTCGTAGGAGCGATGAGGACGACCCACCAGGCCGGCCTGTGGCTGGGCCTGACCGCGGGTTGGAACTCCTCGTAGGAGCGATGAGGACCCGCGCCCACGCCGCATCCGGCCGGGCCGAATGGGAGTTGGAACTCCTCGTAGGAGCGATGAGGACCCGCCGGGCGGCCCGCCGGCACCGCCCGGCCGCCCTGTTGGAACTCCTCGTAGGAGCGATGAGGACACAGGTGCGTGACGGGCCCGGGGACGGGGCAGCCCGTTGGAACTCCTCGTAGGAGCGATGAGGACCGTGTCCCCGTACGCGGACGAGGTTGCCTGGGAGATGTTGGAACTCCTCGTAGGAGCGATGAGGACCAGGGCCGCGATCGAGCGGTTCCTCGACGACCACGCGTTGGAACTCCTCGTAGGAGCGATGAGGACCAGAAACGGCGCCGCGACCGCCGTACCCACGAGACCACGTTGGAACTCCTCGTAGGAGCGATGAGGACCCATCGTCCTGCTCATGGGCGTGGCCCTGGTCGTGTTGGAACTCCTCGTAGGAGCGATGAGGACCGGCAGCCGGTACCTGCTGGCCGGCGAGGTCGACGAGTTGGAACTCCTCGTAGGAGCGATGAGGACTACGCCCTACAGCTCGCGTGGACCGACCGCACGACGTTGGAACTCCTCGTAGGAGCGATGAGGACTCTCCTTCAGGTCGGTTCGGGCGCCCGCCCCGGGGGTTGGAACTCCTCGTAGGAGCGATGAGGACCCGCCAAGGTCTTGCAGAGGTGCGCCGGACGCGTGTTGGAACTCCTCGTAGGAGCGATGAGGACCCCGATGTTGTATCGGTGGAGGAGTACCGTATCCGTTGGAACTCCTCGTAGGAGCGATGAGGACCCGAGAGTAAAGTCGCAGGTCAGCATGTGCCTGGACCACCTTATCGGACACGGTTCTGCAGCGAACCCGAGGTTTGACATCAGACCCGGGGGGTTCGCTGAAATCTAGCCTCACTCGATCGTGACTCCTCTCCGGCGTTCCGGTGGTCGGAAGCACGACTCCGGCCAGCAAGCCGAGCCGTCGAAGGCCGCCGGGAAGGTGCCCACCGGCCCCGGTGCTCGACCGCCTCAAGCGTAGTGGTCGCCCACCTCTCCCCCATCGCTCGTTCGATACCATCCGCGCATGAGCACTTCCTGAGGACACGGTTCCGCGCCGTCACCGCCGCTCGCGTCCGCAGGCCGTCTCCGGCCGGGCGCGGGAACCAGTTCGTGCACTTCAGGGAGGAGCCCCACCATGCCCCACACCGAACCGACCGCCCTCGCCCGCCGCATCGACCGGCTGCGCGAGGTGGCGCACGCGGAGCCCAGGCTCGACGGTGTGCTGCTCTACGGGTCCTGGACCCTGGGGGAGGCCGACGTTTACTCCGACGTGGAGGCCTACCTGTTCGTCCGGGACGCGGACGTCGCGGATTTCGACGGGGTGGAGTTCGCCGCCCGCCTCGGCCCGGTGGCCTACTCCTACGAGAACCAGTTCGGGGTTCTCACCGTCGTCTTCGACGACCTGATGCGCGGCGAGTTCCACGTGACGGCCTCGGGTGCGGGCGTGGAGCAGGTGCGCGGCTGGCGGGGGATGATCCACCTGCCCGACACCGAACGTGCCGTGGTGCTGGACCGGGACGGGCGGCTCACGTCGGCGGCGCGCACGCTCGCCGAGTTCCAGCCGCCGGAGCCGGTGGGGACGGCGTCGCACCTGGTGGGTGAGCTGACGAACTGGACGTTGATGCAGGCTCACCTGTTGGCGCGGGGTGAGACGGCGCGGGCGCACGCCTGGGGGCAGAACATGGTGGCGCCGGCGCAGTTGAAGTTGTGCCGGTTGCTCCGGGACTCGACCCGGCACTGGTTGACGCCGAGCCGGGCGGTGGAGCAGGACGTGCCGGCGGCCGACGTCGAGCGTTACCGGGCCACCACGTCCGCCGCCGAGCCGGCCTCGGTGCTGGCGGCGGCGGTGCGGTCGTGGCGGTGGACCCGGGAGCTGGCGGCCGAGGCGGAGGCGCGGTGGTCGATCAGCGTGCCCACGGAGCTGCACGGGCGGATCGCGGCGTTGTTGGCGGACCTGGAGGCCGGCGCCGGGTGGCCCGGGCCGGCCGTCGGCTAGCGGTCCGCCCCCGCGCGGACCACGTCAGTCCTTGTCGCCGTCGTCGGTGGGTCGGGGTCGCCGCAGGGGGGTGACGAGGATGCGGGAGACGCGACGTCCGTCGAGGGCGCGCACGGTGAAGCGGTGGTGGAGGGCTTCGACGCTGTCGCCCTCACGGGGCAGGCGGTTGAACAGGGCGACGACGTAGCCGGCGAGGGTGTCGAAGGGGCCGTCGGGCAGGGTGAGGCCGGTCTGTTCCTCCACCTCGGTGCGGTGCAGCAGTCCGTCGACCTCGACGGAGCCTTCGGGGGACCGTCGGGAGGGGACGGCGCCGGGATCGTACTCGTCGTAGATCTCGCCGACGACCTCCTCGACGAGGTCCTCGACGGTGACGATGCCGTCGGTGCCGCCGTACTCGTCGATGACCATGGCGAGGTGTCCGCCCTTGCTGCGCATCTGGGAGAGCGCGGCCAGGACGGGTTTGCTGCCGGGGAAGGCGGCGACGGGGCGGGCGATGTCGGCGAGGGTTCGTCCTCGGGGGTCCTCGCCGTCGACGACGGCGAGCAGGTCGCGGACGTGGACGAAGCCGACGACGTCGTCGGGGGATTCGCGGATCACCGGGTAGCGGGAGTGGGGTTTGCCGCGCACGAGTCGGACCGCGTCGGGCAGGGGGAGGTCGGCGTCGAGGAACTCCACCTCGGTGCGGGGGATCATGACCTCGCTGAGGACGCGGTCGCCGACGGCGAAGGCGTCGTCGAGCAGGCGGCGTTCCTCGACGGTCAGTTGTTCGTTGGTGCGGACCATGTCCCGCAGTTCCTCCTCCCCCACCTTCTCCTCGGCGGCCTGCGGGTCGATGCCCATGAGGCGGACCACGGCGTTGGTGGAGCGGGAGAGCAGCCAGATCAGGGGGCGGAAGGCACTGGCGAGGCGGTCGAGCACGCCGGCGGTGAACAGCGCGACCCCTTCGGACTTCTGGAGGGCGAGGCGTTTGGGGGCGAGTTCGCCGAGGACGAGGGAGAGGTAGGAGACGAAGAGGGTGACCAGGACCAGGGCGAGGGTCGCGGCGAGCCCGGCGGGCAGTCCCCAGTCGGCGAGGTAGGGCTCGAGCCGGACGGCGATGGTGGCGCCGCCGTAACCGGAGGCGAAGAACCCGGTGAAGGTGACGCCGATCTGCACGGCGGAGAGGAACCGGTTGGGGTCGGAGCGCAGCTTGGCCAGTCGCTTCCCCCGGTTTCCCCGGGTTGCGGCGAGTCTGTCGACCTGGCTGTCGCGCAGCGACACGAGCGCGATCTCGGAGGCGGCGAAGTACCCGCCCGCGAAGACGAAGAGCAGAACCAGCGCGAGATTCGTCGCGACACTGTCCATCCTGGAATTCTCACAGGATTGGGGTGTCCTGGCAGTTCAGCGCGACGGGTCTGGTGGGGTCGTCGACGGGGGTGGGCGTGCGGGCGGCCCGCCCCGGAGGTGGG
>NZ_AGVX02000751.1 GCF_000239155.1 Actinoalloteichus spitiensis RMV-1378 | reverse complement strand
GAATCCTCACGGCCGATCCGCGACCGCAACACCAGCGTGTTGACCAGGAAACCGATGAGGTTCTGCAGCTCGGGACGCCCTCGTCCCGACGTCACTGTCCCCACCGCGACATCGTCCTGCCCGGTGTGGCGGGACAGCAGCACCTGGGTGACGGCGGTCAGCGCCATGAACAGGCTGACCCCGTGTCGGGTACTCGCGGTGCGCAGTGTGTGGACGACGTCGGCGGGCACGTCGAAGGTGTGCACGGCCCCTGCGGTGGTCCGCACGGCAGGGCGGGGTCGGTCGGTGGGTAGGTCGAGAGGTTCGAGCCCGGCGAGCTGCGCCCTCCAGTAGTGCAACTGGTTCGTCCAGGCCTGGCTGTCCGCCCGGGTTCGCTGCCAGTCCGCGTAGTCGAGGTAACGGACGGATGGCGTTGCCAGCTTCGCGTCCGTCCCTCCGAGTCCGGCCGTGTAGAGCTCGGCGAGTTCCCTGATGAGGAGGCCCACCGACCACCCGTCGGTGATGATGTGGTGCATCGACCAGATCAGCACGTGGCGGTTCGTGTCCTCCTGCACGAGGACGATCCGGCTCAGCGGCCCTGTGCGCAGGTTGAACGGGGTCGCGGCTTCCGCGCGGAGAACCTCGTCCAGCGCCGCACCACGTCCTGCGGCGGGCCGGTCCCGCAGGTCGATGTGGGTGGTGGGAGGCGGAGCGGCGGGGTTCACGGTCTGCGTCGCGTTCCCGTCCACGAGGTGGAAAGTGGTGCGCAGGGACTCGTGCCGGGCGACGAGGGCCGCCAGTGCGGAGTTCAGCGCGTCGAGTCGCAGCTCGCCCGTCAGCCGGAGGGCGATGCCGGTGTTGTACTCGACACCCTCTGGGGCGAATTCCTGGAGGAACCAGAGCCGTTGCTGCGCGAAGGACAGCGGGCCGGTGTCCCGGAGGCCCCGGCTCATGACGGCCCGCACGTCACCACCGGCCCGAGCGCTCTCGGCGGCGACCGCGGCGGCGAGGCCGGTGATGGTGCGCTCGTCGAAGAGGACGCGGGGGGAGAGTTCTGCTCCGAGGACCTCACGGAGGCGGCTCAGGACGCGCAGACCGCTGATGGAGTTGCCGCCGAGTTCGAAGAAGTCGTCCTCCACACCGACCCGTTCCACGCCGAGCACGTCCTGCCACACGGAGCACAGCTGCTGTTCGGTGTCGGTCCGGGGCGGTACGTAGCGCCGGAGGGTGTCGGTGGTCGGTGCGGGGAGGGCTGCTCTGTCGAGTTTGCCGTTGACGGTGAGGGGGAGCTGGTCGAGCACCACG
>NZ_AGVX02000752.1 GCF_000239155.1 Actinoalloteichus spitiensis RMV-1378 | reverse complement strand
ACCGGAGCGGCCGCCCGCCGCGCCGCCGGCCCCCGCCCCGGTGGCCGCTGGTCCGCCTTCCCAGGCGGAGCGGCGGACGGGCACGGTCCCGCTCGCGAAGCCGCCGGTGCGCAAGCTCGCCAGGGATCTGGGCGTCGACCTCCGCTCGCTGCATGGCAGCGGTCCCGGCGGCGTGATCACCAGGGCCGACGTCGAGAACGCCGTGGTCACCGAGCCCGAGCCGCCCACCACCGGCGGTGCGTTCCCGTCCGAGGCTCCGGACCGGCGGGTCCCGGTGCGCGGGGTGCGCAAGGCGACCGCCCAGGCCATGGTGCGCAGCGCCTTCACCGCTCCCCACGTCACCGAGTTCCTCACCGTCGACGTCACGCCGATGATGGACCTGCGGGCCAGGCTGAAGAACCACCCGGACTTCCGGGACGTCAGGCTCACCCCGCTGGCCTTCGCCGCGAAGGCGGTGTGCCTCGCCGTGCGCCGCACCCCGGACGTGAACGCGGTCTGGGAGGAGGAGAGCGCCGAGATCGTCTACAAGTCCTCGGTGCACCTGGGTATCGCGGCGGCCACTCCCCGGGGTCTCGTGGTGCCGAAGGTCCGGGACGCGCACCGGCTGTCGCTGCGTGAGCTGGCGTCGGCGCTGGAGGACCTGGCCACGACGGCAAGGGAGGGGAGGACCGCGCCGGCGGACATGCTGGGCGGCACCTTCACCATCACCAACGTGGGCGTCTTCGGGGTCGACACCGGAACGCCGATCATCAATCCCGGTGAGTCGGCGATCCTCGCGCTCGGCGCCATCCGCGACATGCCGTGGGTGGTGGACGGGCAGATCGTGCCCAGGAAGGTCTGCCAGCTGGCGCTCAGCTTCGACCACCGGGTGGTCGACGGGCAGCAGGGCTCCCAGTTCCTCGCGGACGTCGGCGCGCTGCTGGCCGACCCCGGGATGGCCCTGACCTTCTGACCCTCCCGGTCACGGCGGCCGCCCAGCGCATGGTGGGC
>NZ_AGVX02000753.1 GCF_000239155.1 Actinoalloteichus spitiensis RMV-1378 | reverse complement strand
GGGAGCCGGCGGCGGCGTGAGCGGGCACCGCCGCCGGTCCGGGGGTTCGTCCGGTCAGCGCCCGCCGCCCGCGCGGGCGGCCTCGGCGTGCTCGGTGAGGAACGCGGCCAGGCGGTCCAGCCCGCCCTCGATCCGCTCGGGGGTCAGCAGGCTCACCGACAGCCGCAGGTGCGGCAACGGCCGGCCGTCGCCGTAGAAGTGGTGCATCGGCGTCCACAGCACGCGGTGTTCGCGGGCGGACCGCTCCAGCAGCGCGTCGTCCACCGGGAACGGCACCGTCACGACGATGAAGAAGCCCCCGCTGGGCCGGTTCCAGCTCACCCCCAGCTCCGCCGCGCCGGGCAGGCGGGCGGCGAGGCCGTCGAACACCGCGTCGCGGTTGCGGCGGTACACCTCGATCTCCCGGGCGTTGGCCTTCACGAGGCTGAGGCCGTGGTCGAGGAGCAGCCCGCCGATCACCGCCTGGGCGACCGGCGGGGTGTTGACGGTGACCATGCTCTTGAGCCTGGACAGCTGGTCGGCCAACGGGACGGTGCGCCCGCCGCCGACGTCGACCGGCTGGTCGGCGACGGCGTAGCCGATGCGGGCCCCGGGGAACCCGGTCTTGGCGTAGGAGCCCAGCGTGATCACCCGGTTCCCGCCGAGCGCCCGCAGGGTGGGTGGTCGTTGTTCGGTCGCGCCGAACAGGCGGTAGGGGTTGTCCTCCAGGACCAGCAGGTCCTCCTGTTCGGCGACCCGGATCAGCTCCCGCCGGGCAGTGAGGTCGAGGGAGGCCCCGGACGGGTTGGCGAAGTCGGGGACCACGTACAGGCCGCGCGGCCGCAGCCCCTCCCGGCGCGCCCGCCGGGCCACCGCCACCAGGTCGTCGAGGTCCAGCCCGGCCCCGCCGTCCCGCACCGGCAGCACCGGCATCTCCACCAACCTCGCCGCGCCGGTGATGCCCACGTACACCGGTGACACGGCCAGCAGCACGTCCCGGTGGTCGGCGCGCAGGGCCCGCAACGTGAGCAGCATCGCCTCCTGTGCCCCGACGGTGACCACCACCGCCTCGGGGTCGACGCGCACTCCCTCGTCCTCGGCGAGGTTGCGGGCGACCAGCTCGTGGATGACGCCCTTGGTTCGGCCGTACTGGAACAGCGTCCGGCGGGCGCCGGCCGCGTCCATCCCCCGGTCCTCGACGAGGTACCGGTGGAAGGTGCGCAGGTGGTGGTGCAGGTCGTCGACGTCGAAGAACTCCTCGTAGGGCCGGCCGGGGGCGAAGGACACGGCCTCCGGGTACCGGTTGGCGACCTCGTTGAGGAACTCCATGGCGGCCAGCACCGGGTCGGCCAGCGAACCGTGCAGGTCCGCCAGGCGCAGCGGTTCCATCAGCATCCCCTTCCGGGGCGGGCGCGGGGTGGTGGTGG
>NZ_AGVX02000754.1 GCF_000239155.1 Actinoalloteichus spitiensis RMV-1378 | reverse complement strand
GATCTGTGGTGGGGGTGTGCGGGTGGTGCCGGGAGACCGCCGGCGGGTCGGGGGGACATCACGCGGGGTGGGTGAGTGCGCTCAGGTGGGTGGTGAACCAGTGGGTGGCCAGGTCGGCCACCTGGTCCAGCGCGCCGGGTTCCTCGAACAGGTGGGTGGCGCCGGGTACCACGGCCAGGTCGGTGGGGCCGCCGAGGCGCGCCTGGGCCTGCCGGTTGAGTTCGAGGACGATCTCGTCGCGTCCGCCGACGACGAGCAGTGTCGGGGCGTGCACGCCGGGGAGGTGGGGGCCGGCGAGGTCGGGCCGGCCACCTCGGGAGACGACGGCGGCGAGGTCGGCGTCCCGGTCGGCCGCGGCCCACAGCGCGGCGGCGGCACCGGTGCTGGCACCGAAGTAGCCGAGGGGGAGACCGGCGGCCGGGGGGTGCTGCCGCGCCCAGGTGGTGGCGGAGCGGAGGCGGTCGGCGAGCAGGGGGATGTCGAAGACCCGGGCTCGGTCCCGTTCCTCCTCGGGGGTGAGCAGGTCGAACAGCAGGGTGCCGATGTGCCCGGCGGAGAGCGCGTCGGCGACCCGCTGGTTGCGGGGGCTGTGCCGGCTGCTGCCGCTGCCGTGCGCGAAGATCACCAGGCCGAGGGGGTGGGTGGGCAGGTGGAGGTGTCCGGGGAGGGTGACGGCGCCGGCGGTCACGGCGACGTCCTGGTCGGAGGTCCGTCCTGTTCGGGGCTCGGGCACGGAGGCCGGCGCGGTGTGGTCGCGGGAGAGCAGGTCCACGACTTCGGCGTCGCTGGTCTGCTCGAAGTGCGCGTAGGCCTGGCCCACCGCCAGGAACACCGACGGGGTCTCCAGGCAGATCAGGTCGTCGACCTCACCTCGGAGGGCGTCCACCGCCTCGGGTGGGGCGACGGGGACGGCGAGGACGACCCGACGGGCTCCCTGGGCGCGGACGACCTGGGCGGCGGCGCGTGCGGTGGAGCCGGTGGCGATGCCGTCGTCGACGAGGACGACGGTGCGGCCGGCGACCGGGGTGCGGGGCCGGCCCCGGCGGAACCGGGCGGCGCGGCTGTCGACCTGGGCGCGTTCCCGGTGTTCGACCTCGGCGAGGTGGGTGGCGTCCACGCCCGCTCGGCGGCGGATGTGGTCGTTGATCACGCGGACGCCGTCCTCCCCCACGGCACCCATGCCCAGTTCGGGTTGGCCGGGCACGCCGAGTTTGCGGACCACGACCACGTCCAGGGGGCGGTGGAGGTGGGTGGCGACCTGGTGGGCCACCGGCACGCCGCCCCGGGGCAGTCCCAGGACTACGACGTCCTGGTCGGCGAGGGGTTCCAGGCGGTGGGCGAGGCGCCGGCCGGCGTCGCCTCGGTCGGTGAAGGGCATCGCGGCCTCCTCCCGGGCGGTGGTCGGGGACCCGGCCCGCGCCCGGCGCCGACGGGGTGGGGGCGTGGTCGGGTCCGCTCTCCCCCGCCACGGTAGGCGGTGCGGGGGCGGCGGGGTCAGTGCGGAAGGTCCCGGGACCGGGCGGTCGGTGTGCTCAGGGCCGGGTCACGGGCGGGGGCGGGTGAGGAACCGGTGGAGACGGTCCCAGGGGTAGGTGTTGATGACCTCGTCGGGGCCGACCCAGCCGCGTTGCGCGGTGCCCACGCCCAGTCGCACCTGGTCGAGGTGGCCGACGGCGTGGGCGTCGCTGGAGACGGAGAAACGCACTCCGAAGCTCCGGGCCCGGCGGGTGAGGTCGCCGTCGAGGTCCATGCGGTCGGGGAAGGAGTTGATCTCCAGGGCGGTGTCGTGGCGGGCCGCTTCGGCGAAGACGGCGTCCCAGTCGGCGTCGAGTGCCCGCCGGTGGCCGATCAGCCGGGTGGTGGGGTGGCCGAGCACGTCCACCAGCGGGTGCCGCACGGCGCGCACGAGTCGGGTGGTGGTGTCGTGCCTGCTCTGGCGGAAGTGGGAGTGCACCGAGGCCACGCGGATGTCGAATCCGCGCAGGACGTCGTCGTCCCAGTCCAGGCCGCCGTCGGGTTGGATGTTGAGCTCCGTGCCGTGGAGCAGGTGGATGCCGGCGTCGCGTTCGAGGCGGCGGATCCGCCGCCGCTGCTCGAGGGCCTTCTCCGTGGTCATCCGTTGCAGGCGCAGCAGGGGCGCGTGGTCGGTGATGGCGCAGTACTGGTGGCCGGCGTCGCGGGCGGCGCGCACCATCTCCTCCAGGGAGGCGACGCCGTCGGTGAGGTTGGTGTGCGTGTGGAGGTCGCCGCGCAGGTCGCGGCGTTCCAGCAGGCGGGGCAGCCGGTGCTGGTGGGCGGCTTGGATCTCCCCGGTGTCCTCGCGCAGCGGCGGCGGCACCCAGTCGAGGCCGAGGCGCGCGTAGAGCTCCTCCTCGCTGTCGGCGGGGACCGGGCGGCGGGTGCGGACCCGGACCAGGCCGTACTCGGAGAGGGTCAGACCGGCGTGCGCGGCGATCTCGCGGACGCGGATGTTGTGCGCCTGGGAGCCGGTGAAGTACAGCAGCGCGGGTCCCCAGGCCTGGGGAGCAACGGCGCGGACGTCGATCTGGACGCCGGCTCGGGTACGCACCGAGGTCTTGGTGCCTCCACTGCCCAGGACGCGGTCAACGCCGGGGAGGGTGGTGGCCGCGCGCATCACGGTACCGGGGTCGGTGGTGGCGACCAGCAGGTCGAGATCGCCGACGGTGTCGCGGCGGCGGCGGACGGAGCCGGCGACCTCGGCCCGCTGGACCCCGGGCAGGCCGCTCAGCGCGCCGAGTGCCCGGTCGGCGAGGTCCAGGGCCAGGGCGAGGGGGATGCGGTGGCCGGCCGCGTGGGTCTCGCGGAGGGCGGCGGCGAGGGTGTCCTCGGTGCGCGGCCCCCACCCCCGCAGGTCGCGGAGCCGTCCGTGGTGGAGCGCGTCGTGCAGCTCGGCGGTGGAGGCGATGCCGCGTTCCCGGAAGACCTGGTGGGCGCGGCGCGGGCCGAGCCCGGGGACGGCCAGCAGCGCGCGCACGCCGGCGGGCACCTCGGCGCGGAGGGTGTCGAGTTCGGTGACGGTGCCGGTGTCGAGGTACTGGCGGATCTTGGTGGCGAGTTGGTCGCCGACGCCGGGGATGGCCCGCAGGCCGGGCCGGTCGAGGCCGGCCAGGTCGGCGGTGTGCCCGCGCACCGAGCGGGCGGCGCGCTCGTAGGCCCTGATCTTGAACGGGTCGGCCCCGGAGATCGCGAGGAGTTCCGCGAACTCGGTGAGCATGTCCGCCACGGCCTCGTTGGAGCGGGGCATGCCCCGACGGTACGTCGGCCCGGTGGGGCGGCGCATCCGCCGCTGGTCCCGCGGGAGTTCCTGGTCACCGGGGGTGGTCGGGGACGGCCGGGCGCCGGTGGCGGGGGCGGCCCAGCACGTAGGTGGCCGTGACGGCGCGGTCGTCGCCCAGGGTCATGAGAGCGAGGAGCCGCTCGGAAAGGGTTCTCGCTCGTCGGGTGCGGCGCCGCAGTACCGGGGTCGCCGCCCAGTCCAGGACGACGAAGTCGGCCTCCCGCCCGGGTTGGAGGCTTCCGATGGCGCCGTCCAGGCGCAGGGCCCGTGCTCCCCCGAGGGTCGCCAGGTAGAAGGCGCGTGGCGCGGGCAACGGGTGTCCCCGCAGGGCGGCGACGGTGTGGGCGGCGTTCAGGGTGACCAGCGGTGAGTAGCTGGTGCCGGCGCCCACGTCGGTGCCGACCCCCACGGGGATGCCGGCGTCCAGCGCCGAGGTCAGGTCGAACAGGCCGCTGCCCAGGAAGAGGTTGGAGGTGGGGCAGTGCGCCACGGCGGTGCCGGTGCGGGCGAGCCGCTGCCGGTTGGTGTCGTCGATGTGGACGCAGTGGGCGAGGACGCTGCGGGGGCCGAGCAGTCCGTGGGCGTCGAACAGCGCGAGGACGGAGTCGGCGCCGAACAGGCGGTGGACCAGTGCCACCTCCTCCTGGTTCTCGGCGGCGTGGCTGTGGATCCACAGGTCGGGGAGGTCGCGGTGGAGGCGGGCGACCATCGTGAGCAGCGCCTCGGTGGAGGTCGGGGCGAAGCGGGGGGAAAGGGCGTAGCCCAGGCGTCCTCGGCCGTGCCAGCGGGCCACGAGGTCCCGGGTCTGGTGTTCGGCGGTGGCCAGGGTGGGGTCTCGCAGGCCCTCGGGGGCGTGGGGTGCGCGGTCCATGAGGACCTTGCCGCTGATCATGCGCAGGTCGCGGTCGAGGGCGGCGGAGAGGAAACCGTCGACGGAGGCGGGGTGGACCGTCGGGAAGACGCCGGCGGTGGTGGTGCCGGCGGCCAGCAGGGTGTCGAGGAGGAAGTCGGCGGCCTGGCGGGCGTGGTCGCGGTCGTGGAACTCGCGCTCTCGCGGGTACACGCTGTGGGTGAGCCAGTCCTGGAAGGTCTCGCCGGGGCTGGCGATGGCGTCGATCTGGCTGGAGTGGATGTGGGGGTCGACGAAGCCGGGCAGGAGCAGGCTGCCCCGGTGGTCGACGTGGGGGGCGTGGCGGTGTCGTGGGCGCAGCGCCGTTGCTGGTCCGACCCAGTCGACGTCCCCGTCGGGGGTGACGACCAGGGCCCCCTCGGGGTGGTGTTCGAAGCTGCCGGGTGTCTGCTCGGCGCCGGGGTCGTCGAGGAAGTGCAGGATCTCGCCGAGGAACACGGTGGTGGTGGG
>NZ_AGVX02000755.1 GCF_000239155.1 Actinoalloteichus spitiensis RMV-1378 | reverse complement strand
CCCCAAGCCGCTGTCCTGCGCGGTGGCCGCCGTGAGCGTCGGCGTGGTCGACGGCCGGGTGCGGCTCGACCTGCCCTACGAGGAGGACTCCCGAGCCGAGGTCGACATGAACGTGGTCGCCTCCGACACCGGGACGCTCATCGAGGTGCAGGGCACGGGTGAGGGCGCGACCTTCACCCGGTCCACGATGGACACCATGCTCGACTACGCCCTCGCCGGCTGCGCGCGGTTGACCGAGATCCAGGCCGAGGCGCTGGCCCTGCCCTACCCGGGCGAGTTGCCGGGGGCGGCGAAGTGACGGGTCGCGACCCGGGGGCGGCGCACCGGCTGCTGGTGGCCTCCCGCAACACGAAGAAGCTGGACGAGCTGCGGCGCATCCTGCTCGCCGCGCACGTGCGGGACCTGGTGGTCGTCGGCCTCGGCGACGTGCCCGAGTTCCCGGAGGAACCGGAGACGGGCGCGACCTTCGAGGAGAACGCGCTGATCAAGGCGCGGGCCGCCGCGCGGGCCTCCGGGCTCCCCTCGGTCGCCGACGACTCCGGGCTCGCGGTGGACGCGTTGAACGGGATGCCGGGGGTGCTGTCGGCGCGCTGGGCGGGCCGGCACGGCGACGACCGGGCGAACCTCGAACTCGTGCTCGCGCAGACCTCCGACGTGCCCGAGGAACGCCGGGGAGCGGCCTTCGTGTCCGCCGCCGCCCTGGTCGTTCCCGGCGGTGGGCCAGCGGGCACCGACTCGGAGATCGTGGTGCGCGGGGAGTGGCGGGGCCGTCTCACCCGGGAACCCCGGGGCAGGAACGGCTTCGGCTACGACCCGATCTTCCAACCGGAGGGTGAGGGTCGGACCTCGGCGGAGCTCACCGCCGAGGAGAAGGACGCCCACTCCCACCGGGGCCGCGCCCTGCGCGCGCTGCTGCCCGCCCTGCTCGCCCTCGCCGAGGGCTGACCGAGGAGCCGAACGGCGGACCGTGACCAGGCCCGTCCCGCGACCAGCGGGGCGGCGGGCTCCGGGAGCGTGGCGGCCGGCCCGTGCTCGACCAGCGGTGTCGACCGGTTCCGGTCGGCACGGGGTCTTCGGCTGGGCCGCTCGTGCCGAGCGCCGCGTCGCCCGTGACCGCCGGCCGCGTCCCGGTGCCCGCCCGGACTCCCGCGCGCCGACGTGGGTGGCCGCGTTCCTCTGGCGGCGGAGCCGGCCGGCGCGGTCGGCGGTCGAGAGCCGGGGTCGGGAACGGGAACGGCCTGGCCGGCGGGGCCGCACGCCGGGTGGTGGCCCCACCCCGGCGTGCTCGACGTCAGATCCCCAGGTCCCGCCGGAGCTTGGCGACGTGGCCGGTGGCGCGCACGTTGTACAGGGCGGTCGCGATCCGGCCCTCCTCGTCCACCACGAAGGTGGAGCGGATGACCCCGGTGACCGTCTTCCCGTACATCTGCTTCTCCCCGAAGGCGCCCCAGGCGGTGAGCACCGCCTTCTCCGGGTCGGAGAGCAACGGGAAGGTCAGGTTCTCGGCGTCCCGGAACTTCGCGAGCTTCTCCGGCTTGTCCGGGGAGATCCCGATCACCGACAGGCCGGCCTCGGACAGCTCGGCGAGGTTGTCCCGGAAGTCGCAGGCCTGCTTCGTGCAGCCGGGGGTGCCGGCGGCGGGGTAGAAGTACACCAGCACCCGCTGGCCCCGGTAGTCGGAGAGGGAGACCTGGTCGCCGTCGGCCGAGGTGAGGGTGAAGTCGGGCGCGACGTCGCCGTCGGCCAGCCGCTGCTGCTCGCTCATGCCGGCCACCGTAGAGGGCGGGTGCCCCGGCCGGCCCACCCGCCTCCTGGGCTCCCCTCGCGGCGGTCGGTCAGCGACTCGTGCCACGCGGGTGTGCGGGTCTCCGCGGCCTCCGGCCCCGGGGTATCTGGCGTTCGACCCGCGCCCCGGGCATGCGCGGGTGGCGGGCCACCGGGCGGTCGTGCCACCCGGCGGGGGCGCACGCGTCGGACCGCGTGCGACCCCGCGCTGGCGGGCCGGTCAGCGGGCGACCTGGCGGCGCCGGAGCCAACCGGGGAGCCAGGCGTGCGCCACCACCCCGAGGACGAACAGCAGCACCGCCAGGCCCAGCGCCCGCACCGAGAACACGTCGGACACCGGCCACGCCCACCAGGACCGCCCCCGGTCGCCCAACACCATGGCGGCCACCGCGTACAGGGTGGGCACCGTGGCCGCCGAGGCGGCGGTGGAGAACCGGGACACCAGCAGGGCCAGTCCGGTGAACCCGAGGGCGTTGCGGGCGGCGATCACCGCCGTCGGTTGCAGGTCCGTGACGTGGAGGGCCAGGCACAGGACCCCGTACAGGCCGCCGAGCGCCACCAGGAAGGCGCTGTCGTACACCCGCACCGGACGCACCGCGTTCGCCTCCCAGTCCCGGGGTGCCCTCGACAGCAGGTAGGCGACGGACCCCGAGCAGAGCAGGGGGATCAGGACCGCCGCCGGGAGGGCGAGGGCGGTGCCGCCCAGGACGTTGGGCGTGGGGACGAGGGCGGACCCGAAGGGCGCCACGAGGACGAGCGTCACCAACCACGTCCCGGTGACGACGGGCAGGGCCCGGTTGGTCGCCCAGAACCTCACGACACCTCCGGCCCGAGCGCGTCCAGGTGGGACCCGCAGGCGGCCACCGCGTCCCGGGCACCGTGGAACCACGCGAGCTGGTCCTCCTCGGGGAGCCGGTGCAGCGCCGCCCAGTGCTCGTTCAGCTCCGGATCGTCGAACTCGTCCTCAGCCGTGGTCAGCCAGTCCAGGGCCAGGTAGTAGGTGAGGTACGTGCCCATGCCGCCGCAGCCTTCCGGCATGGAGGGGACCTGAGCGGCGACGATCGAACTGGCCAGGCTCTCCGGGGACGAGAAGGCGTTCATGGTGAACGTCCAGGTCTCCTCGTCGTCGGCACCCGCGCCGTGGATCGCGCGGGTGGGTGCCGGGAAACCCCGCGAGGTCAGCTCGGCCACGGCGAGATCCACGCCCGCCCGGATCTCCTCGATCCTGTCGAGGTCCTCGGGGTAGCCGCAGAGGGTGACGGGACCGTCGAAGCACTCGTCGGGAGCCGCCCGGAGAACGACCGGGTCCGGGCCGAGGTGGCTCGCGGTGGAGATCCCGCCCGCGAGGGCGGGAACGAGGACAGCCGCGCAGAGGACGGCACCCGTGGCGGTGGACCCCGGGCTCCGGTCGGGGGTGGAGCAGACGAGGGCGAGGGCGAACGCGACGAGGACGCCACCGTTGACGAGGATCGGAGCCCACACCCCGGCGGGATCCACCTCCAGGTAGACGGCGAGCCCCCAGTCGGTGAAACCCGTGAGGTGGCGGAGCCACATCGGCTCCACGCCGATCGGGAGCGCCATCCAGCAGTACAGCAGGATGAAGCAGGAGGGGATGGCGATGAGGGGCCGCGACCACCAACCGAACGCGGCGCCGACGGCCGTGTGCGCGACGACGACCAGCACGGCGAGCAGGACGAACCGTCCGTCCGGCCCGCCGGGAACTCCCAGCAGGTGCCAGGAGGCGGTCAGGTAGGCGGCGAGCACCCCGACCAGGCCCGCGGCGGTGGCGGGCGCGACGGCGTCCACCACGACCCGGGCCGGGGGCCGGACCGGACGGCCGAACACCGCGGCGGCATGGCGGATCCGCCCCACCTCGCGGGCCGCGAGCGCGGCGGTCAGCGGGCCGAGGAAGAAGGTGGCCGAGGTGGCGGTGGCCGAGCCAGCCGCCCAGTACCGGTCCTCGGTCGCCAGCTGGGAGTTGACCCAGAGCCAGGAGAAGAGCGCGAGGGCCGGGGCGGCCAGCGGGAACAGCGAGCCGCGCCAGAGTACCGGGGTCCTAGGCATGGGTCCGCTCCTCGACCAGCGCCGAATAGGCGGAGGCCGCCTGGCGGGATACCGGCAGCGACGGGTCGCCGTGGTCGAGGAACTCGGCCGGAGATCCCGTGAACACGACCCGCCCCCCGTTCAGCACCACCACCTGGCCGACGACTTCCACGAGGTCGACGACATCGTGGGTGGACACGACGACCGCGACCTCGGCGGGCAACCCGAGGAGGATCTCGGCGAACCGGTCCCGTTCTCGCGGGTCGAGCCCGGCGGTCGGTTCGTCCAGGAGCAGCACCCGGGACCCGTGCACCAGGCACTGGGCGAGGGTGACCCGGCGGAGCTGCCCGCCGGAGAGCCGGTTGGCCCTGTCCTGGGCGTGCGCGGCCATCCCCACCTGGTCCAGCGCGGGCAGCGCCGCCTCCCAGGCGGTGGTCCTGGACATGCCCTTCAGCCAGCCCGAGTAGGCGACCTGTTCGCGCACGCGGAGGCCCCGCACCGGGGTGGCCCGTTGCGGCAACCACCCCACCGCGCGGGCGTACCGGGCGCGGTCGCGGGGCTGGACCGGTGGAACACCGTCGCCGACGGACAGCGCGACACTGCCCGCACGTGCGCTCACGTTGCCCGCGAGGACGTTCAACAACGTCGTCTTCCCTGCGCCGTTCGGCCCAAGAAGAATGGTTCGTCCGGAGCGCACGTGAATGCTCACATCGGTCAGGGTCGATTTCCTCCCGTCGTAGGAGAAGGTTATCCCGTGTGCCGTCAACATTGTCGAAAATGCCTTTCCCTGGATTTCCCACAGGTTATCCACCAGGCCTCGGCGAGAATTCGGTCCGGGGAAATTCGGGGCGTCCGAGGGTTTCCGGTGACCCGACCGTCGTCCTCCGGAGGCTTCGGGTCGGCCAGCGCCATCGAGCGCGGAGAGGGCGGGGGCTCGGGGAGGGGGGCGGT